>DASUEW010000851.1:0-3368 GCA_036274875.1 Ilumatobacteraceae bacterium | reverse complement strand
CCGGGTTCACGACCAGCCACTGCGGCTGCTGGGTCGTCTCGTCGTACACCACATCGCTGATCGCGCCGATCGTCGCGCCGTGCTCGTCTTGTGCGGTGAGGCCCATGTAGCTGATCGGGTCACCGGGGGTGATGTTCGATTGACCAGACATGTGATCTCCTTGATCGTGGCTGCTCGTGGACGGTGAGACGGATTCGTCATCCGTTCGTCATAAACGTAACCATTTCGCCACTCGATCAAACCCACGGTGATCGAACCGGCTGAGCAGACCCCGGTGATCCACACGGCACGCAGCCAGAACGGTGGTTCAGTAGACCCCACCGAGTTTGGTGTGATCCCAGCTCACCCAGCGCTCGACGTCGATCAACACGCCGATCCGCTTGGACACCTGGGCTTCGATGAAGGGGAGGCTGTCGGTGTTCAGCGCGGCCGGCCCGGTGTACTTGACGGCGATCGCCTTGCCGATCTCGAAGATCTGGTCGCGGTCCTCGATCAGGCGCGCCGTGCCCGTCATCTCGAGACCCTTCAGCTCGCTGTAGCTGTCGCCACTCTCGACGAGGGCGGAGATCCTGTCGTCGCGCCGGATGTTCACGATCTTCTGACTGCGGGCGAACGTCCAGAACGCCGGGTTGCCATCGAGGACGGTGAACCACATCGCCACCACGTGAGGGTGTCCCGTCGGACCGTTCGTCGCCACGTTGAGGATCCGTTGGTGGGTGAGAAAGCTCTTGATCTCGTCCTCGGACATCACGATCTGGTCGCGGCGGCTCGGCATCGCCAGCACGATAACGCCCAGGCCGCGGGCGGCTCAGATCGGGCTGACGCGCAACAGCTCGGGCACCATAGGGCACTCCGGGGCCAGCGCTTCGGGGCCGGCGACGGCGAGGCCGCGCCGGCCGACGACGTGGGTGACGCAACCCGTCGAGAACGCGTCGGTGTCGAGCTCCCACGGATCGTCGACCGTGGCGACGCGCGCGTCGATCGCGGCGACGAGCTCGCGCGGAAGTCGACGACCGACGCCGACAACCAGCCACACCGGCACTCCACACGCCGCTGCCACGGCAGCCACTGCCGCCGAGCCGATCGGCGCGACGACGCGATCGCTCGACACCGCGTGCGCTTCGACGAGCACCACATCGGCTGCCGGCACCGCGCGTCCGATCGCCTCGGCCTGCACGAGCTCACACGCCACGTCGTGACGCTCGAGTCGCTGCATCATCGACGAGCCGTGATGGCGGCTCTCGACCACCAGGACGGTCACGTCTCCCCGGCGGGTCAGAGCGCGCGAGCAGATGTCGGTCCAGCCGCTCGTCAGGACCACGGCATCGTCGGGTATCGCGGCGGCGAGCGCGTCGGCGGTCGCGTCGTCGTCGATCTCGTCAGCCAGCTCCCATGCCAGCTGGAACGGCTCCTGGGCCGTGAGAAGGTGGGCGCACAGCCACCACAGCGGCCCGCACTCCGGATGTCGTTCGACGACTCGTCGGCAGGCGACGACCAACCCGGACGGGTCGAATCGCATCGAGCTCATCGCGTGTGCGGTCTCGCGCACGAGTGACGCCGGATCCGCACCACGGGCACGTGCGACGTACCGGAGATGCTCGATCGGATGCACGCATCCCACGTTACTGCCGTGTTGGGGCACGCTGCCCGGCGATCGCTACCATCGCTCGGCGTGGCCACGAACCCTCCATCTCGTCTCGTGCTGGCCGATCTCGTGCTGGCGCCACTGGGCGCCGCCAGCCGGCCGCTCGGGGATTGGCTCACCACGTTCCACTTGGCGTCGGTCGTGCTCGATCCGTACACCAACGAGAGCTCGTGGCTCCTGAAGACCGCTGCCCGCATCCTCGAGGGACTGCGCGGATCCGATGCGAGGGTCAACTTCGTCGTGACGTCCGACGCCGATGACGCCAGAGCGTTCCTCGGTCCGTACGCCGACGCGTTCCTCGTGTTCTGCGACCCCGACCGCACCACGGTACGCGCGCTCGGCTTGAGCCAACTCCCGGCGTTCGTGTTCGTCCGCGTCGACGGCACGGTGGCGGCCGCGGCCGAGGGTTGGAACCCGGCGGAGTGGAAACAGGTGGCCGAGACGATCGCCGAGGCAACGGATTGGTTGCCGCCGACGATCCCGACCGCCTCGGACCCGGGACCCTTCCGAGGCTCGCCGGCCCACGACTGAGCGTGACCGCGCTCGCCGACCTCCCGGTCTACGACAGCCTTCCGGCGATCCGGGAGGCGCTCACCTCGGCCGGTCGCGCGGTGCTCGTCGCCCCGCCAGGAGCCGGCAAGACCACGATCGTGCCGCTGGAGCTGCTCGACGAGGAGTGGTTGGCCGGGGGAAGGATCGTGATGCTCGAGCCGCGCCGGCTGGCCACGCGCGCGGCGGCGCGGCGGATGGCCCACTTGCTCGGCGAGGAGGTCGGCGAGACCGTGGGCTACCAGACACGTGACGAACGGCGGATCGGGCGGAGTACGCGCCTCGAGGTCGTGACCGAGGGGGTGCTCACCCGGCGGCTCCAGAACGACGCGACGCTGCCCGGCGTCGGCCTGGTCGTGTTCGACGAGGTGCACGAGCGCAACCTGCCCACCGACTTGGGTCTGGCGCTCACCCTCGACGTGGCCGCCAACCTGCGCCCCGACCTACGGGTGCTGGCGATGTCGGCCACACCCGACACGGCGCGTCTCGCCGCGGTGCTCGGCGACGCTCCGGTGATCGCGAGCACCGGCCGACAGTTCGACGTCGACATCCGCTGGGTGCCGCGCAGCCGTGACACCCGGCTCGAGACGGCGATGGTGGGCGTGGTGCGGCGAGCGCTGGTCGAGGAGTCGGGCGATGTCCTCGCGTTCCTCCCGGGGATCGGCGAGATCAACCGCACGATGTCGGCACTGCGCGACGTCGTCGACCCGAGTGTCGATGTCTACCCGCTCGCCGGCGCGCTCACGCTCGCCGCTCAGGACGCCGCGCTCGCTGGGTCACCCGCCGGTCGGCGACGCGTGGTGCTCACCACCGACATCGCCGAGACGTCGCTGACGGTCGAGGGCGTGCGCGTCGTGGTCGACAGCGGCCTGGCACGGGCACCGCGCTTCGACGCGCGGACCGGGATGACGCGCCTCACGACCGTGTCGACGAGTCGGGCGTCGGCGGACCAACGCGCCGGGCGCGCCGGACGAACCGGGCCGGGCGCGTGCTACCGGCTGTGGAGCAAGCTCGAGCACGGAACACGCCAGCCCCACCGTGCGGCCGAGATCACCGAAGTCGACCTCGCCGGGCTGGCACTCGAGCTCGCGGCGTGGCACGCCGAACCCGAGCAGTTGGCGTTCATCGACCGCCCGCCGCCGAAGGCGTTCGCCGCGGCCAGGGAGCTGCTCGG
>DASUEW010000850.1:0-10656 GCA_036274875.1 Ilumatobacteraceae bacterium | reverse complement strand
CTCGGTGAGCCCGTAGCCCTCCGCGATCTTCAGACCGAATCGTTCCTCGCACCGCATCGCGATCGCCGGCGGGAGACGGGATGCACCCGACAGCGCGATCCGCACCGACGCGAACGAGTCGGCCGGCAGCTCGTCGAAGTGGGCGAACGCGATCCACATCGGGGGGGCGCCGGGCACGACGGTGATGCCGCGTGACGCGATCGACTCGACCGCGGTCGACGGATCGAACCGTTGCACGAGCACGAGCGTGGCGCCGACCGTGAAGCCGATCCCGAGCAGCACGTTGAGGCCGAAGATGTGGAACAGCGGGAGTACTCCGTACACGATGTCGTCACCGGTCATGTGATCGCGGGCGGTGAGCGCCTGGTCGATGTTGCTCCCCAGGTTGCGGTGGCTCAGCATCGCAGCGCGCGGCGCGCCGGCGGTCCCGCTCGTGAACATCATCACGGCCAGGGTGTCGCCATCGACGTCGACGATGGGGCGCGGCTCGGCGGCCAACAGCTCGTCGAGCATTCGGGCGCCGTCCGGCCGTTCACCCTCGGTGACGATGACGTGCTCGACCGAGGGAACCGCGGTAGGACTCATCTCCGCCCACGTGGGCACCACCGTCGGCTCGATGATGATGGCCACCGGCTCGACGACGGCGATCTCGTGCTGCAACTCGGGTGCAGGGCTCGACGGGTTGAGCGGAACGGCAACCGCCCCGAGACCGATCGTGGCCAGGTACGAGATGACGAAGTGGCGGTTGTTGCCGCACACGATCGCGACACGGTCGCCCTTGGTGACACCGAGGTCCGTCAGTCCTCCGCGGAGCCGGCCGATCTGATCGCGCAGCTCGCCGTACGTCGTCGAGCGGTTTCGACTGATGATCGCCACGTGCGCGTCGGGATGGGGGTCGAGCATGTGGGCGAGGTTCATCGTCGCGTTCTCCGTGTCCTCGACGATGTGCCCCACGAGGCACCGATCGTAATCGCGGCCATCGTTCACACCCCGAAGCCGGATGCGCGCCGACCGACCTGATCAGAGCCGGATGAGTGCGATCAGACCAGCGACCAGGATCACCACGAGCAGCAGTGCGAGCGTGAGCGTGGTGGCCGGGCGCATGCCGCGGATGCTAGTGAGCGTCAACGGGTCGGTCCCAGCGTGACCCGGATCCCGTTCCCGCCGGCTTGATCGGTGAGCGGCGTGATCGCGATCTGATCGCCGGAGCCGATGCCGAGCTCATCGGCCGCCGAGTGGCGATCGAGGCACACGGCCAGCATGCCGTACGAGTCGAGCACCAACCCGATGCCTCCGCCGATGCCTGCGAAGCTCGACGATCTGACCGCGGTGCGCACCGAGACACCGGTCGGCGCGGTCGGGTCGCCGAGGCGTAACGAGACCCGATCGACACCCTTGAATGCTGCATGTCCCTCGATGTCGTCGGGGCCGACGTTCAGTTGGCAGTTGCCGAAACGGTCGACCCAGAGCACTTCGGCCACGATGGCATCGCCGTCGGCTCGGGGGAGGGGGATCGTGCCCGGTGTGAGGACGTCGGGATCGACTTCGTCGCCGAGGTCCATCAGCGCGACTCCGTTGCACAGGTGGGCCGCGGCCGGGGCGAAGATGTCGCGGCCCGCGAACGTGAGGCCCGCCGACTCCAGTTGGTACTCCGGGTTCGTCAGCTCGACCGCGCGCTCGGCGCCACCGGCCATCGCCACGGCGGGTGCGAGGAGTCCGTTGTCGGGTCCGATCACCACGCCCGCACCACCAGCGACTTCGATCGCCACGGCCCTGCGGTCGGTGCCGACGTCGGGATCGACGACCGCGAGCACGACGCCCGACGGCACGTACCCGATGCATCGGGCGAGGGCGAGTGATCCGCCACGAACATCGAACGGCGCGATCTCATGGGTGAGGTCGACGACCCCGACGTGCGGCGCGATGTCGCGGATCACGCACTTCACGACGCCGACGAACTCGTCTCGGTTGCCGTAGTCGGTCAGCAACGAAACTGTGTCGTAGCGCCGCGACGGTCCACCGTTCGTCACGCCGTTCATCACGGAGTTGCACCGTCGGTCGAGCGCGCCATCGAGCGGCACGCTACCGGTCGGCGAAAACGGGTCCCGGACGCGACGAGGGCCGGTGCCAACCCCCCGATGGCACCAGCCCCGTCGGCGCTTCCGGTGGGAAGACCACCGGCGCGTCTCAACGGCCGTAACTCTAAGCGACGAACGGACGTGAGAAAAGAGTCACGTCGAAAAAGTTGGGCTCGAGACGTCGCGCGAGTGGTTCGTGGTGCTATTGGTCGCGCGTCGCGACCACCGATCACGATGTGCTTCCCAGCTCACGGCTGCGTTCCGTCGCAGCGTGCACGGCATCCACGAGCGCGGAACGCACTCCCTGGTCTTCGAGCACCGCGATCCCGGCCGCCGTCGTACCACCGGGTGAGGTCACCATCGCGCGGAGTGACGCCGGATCGCCTTGTGCGGCGAGCAACGCGGCCGATCCGACGAGCAACTGCGCCACCATCGACTCGACCAGCGCCGGGTCGATCCCCGCCATCATGCCCGCTTCGATCAATGCCTCGGCGACGAAGAACACGTACGCCGGGCCTGATCCGGTGAGTCCGGTGACGGCGTCGAACTGCGACTCCGGAGCGCGCACGGTCATGCCGACCGAGCCCAGGATCCGCTCCGCCCACTGGAGGTCGTCGTCGTCCGCGCCAGGCCCGGCCGTGATGGCCGACACGCCCTTGCCGACGAGCGCCGGCGTGTTGGGCATCGCGCGGACGACGGCTGTCGAACCACCGGCGGCGGCGGCGATCGTCGCGGTCGTCACGCCGGCCGCGATCGACAGCAGCCGCCGCGCGCCTGCGGCGGCAGCGGCGCGGGCGACCTCGGGAACGTGCTGGGGCTTCACGGCGAGCACCGCAGCGTCACAGGCGGGGATCACATCGTCGACGAGCACACCGGGAAACTGATCGCCCAGCACGGCCCGCCGATCGGCGAGCGGTTCGACGATCGCCACATCCGTCGGTTCGAACTCGCCCGACGACAACATCCCCATCACCAGCGCGGCGCCCATGTTGCCGCCACCGACGACCACCAACTCATGTGCCACGTTCGCGCAGGCTAGTTACTTGCGGTTCCGTTGGCGGGCGAAGCCTCGCCAGATCATCACGGCCTCGGCAGATCATCACGGTCTCGCCAGATCGTCACGTCAAGTCCGGGCGGACCCGTGGAGCTTCCGACTTCCCCGACATCGATCCGCCCGGACACGATCCTGTGGGCGGCGACGTGGTCGAAGCGGAACGTGTCAGTCGGCGACGCGGCTGGCGAAGCCGATGCGGAGCAGGCCCCGGAAGCACTGCTCGACGGTCGCGTAGAGGGTGCCGAGGATCCGGTCGAGCTCCGCCTCCGTCAGCGCCACGTCCGGCAACTCGCCGCGCAGGAACACCGCGTCCTCGATTCCGATCGCGAAGTGCGCACCGACGAGCCGTTCGTTGCGCCGCAACAGATGCTCGTACAGCTCGGCGACGTTCTCCTCCGGCGCCGGCATCACATAGGTCTCGTACCTCAGTGTGCGCTGGCCGAGCGTGAGCCAGACCGTCGTGACGTCCTTCTCCTCGCCGCGCATCCGTACGAACCAGCGCGGATCGCCCGTCATCGTGTCGTCGCTCGTGCCACGATCGATCGACGCGATGGCCGGGTTGCCCGCGGCGATCGCCGCCAGCCAGCCGTCGACGCGATCGGCGAGCGCGGCGAGCTCGTCACGGTCGTAGCAGTCGGTCATGAACAGGCGACGAGCCGGTCGACGCTGAGGTCGGCGTACAGCCGTCGCAGCCGGGCGGCGGCGAAGCTCCACGTGTAGCGCTTCGCACGCGCTGCCGACGCCAGGCTCATCGACGACGCAAGTGCGGGCTCGTCGAGGATCCGCGCGACCGCCTTGGCGAACTCCTCGGGCGCGCGTCCGTGAACGAGGAAGCCGGTCCGTCCGTCGTCGACGAGTGAGAGCAGTCCACCGACCGCGCTGGCGACGACCGGTACCCCGCAGGCGGCGGCCTCGAGGGCGACGAGGCCGAAGCTCTCGCTGCGGCTCGGTACGAGCACGACGTCGGCGGCCCGGTAGTACGTCGACAGGATGTGGTGCGGCTGGGGCGGCACGAACCGCACCTGGTCCCGCACGCCGAGGTCGTCGACGAGCTCCTGGGCGCGGGCTGTCTCGCCGTCGCCGTCGGCTCCGCTCGAGCCGCCGACGACGAGCAGCAGCGCGTCCGGACGACCGAGTGCGGCGAGCGCTCTGATCGCGACGTCCGGTCCCTTGAGCGGCTGGATGCGTCCGACGAACAGCAGCACCGGCCGGTCGGCCGGGAGCTCGAGCGCGGCGCGTGCGCCCGCCTGGTCACCGGGAGCGAAGAAGGCGTGCTCGACACCGGGCGCGACGATCTCGATGCGGCCTTGCGGATCGCCATAGAGCCGCCGGAACTGGCGCTCCTCCTCCGCGCAACTGACGCAGATCGCGTCGGCACACGTGATGATCTCGGCCTCGGCACGGTCGCGCCATGCCGGCTCGGGGTCACCGCCTTCGGCCTTGACCCGGGCGAGCGTGTGGAACGTCGAGACGAACGGGACGTCGAGGATGTGCTTGAGTCGGTGGGCGACGACTCCGCTGAGCCAGTAGTTGGCGTGGACGACGTCGGTGCCGCCGTTGGCCTGGAGATGCTGGAGCACGCCATCGGTGAACTCGTCGAGGATGTCGGCGAGCGCCTCCTTCGGGAGGTGGTGCGGCCCGGCCTCGATGTACACGACGCGGTGGCCGGGCTCGACGAGCACCGCGGCCGGGAGCCCGGCGCGGTCGGCCCGGGTGTACGTGGTGCACTCGACGCCTGCCTGGGCGAGCGACGACACCGTCTCGCGCACGTAGACGTTCATCCCGCCGCTGTCGCCAGAACCGGGCTGGGCGAGCGGCGACGTGTGGAGGGAGATCACGGCCACTCGTTGCACAACCCGTGAAACGCTACTCAGCCGGTCAGCATTCCGCTATGTCTGACTGAGCCGGCTCGGAGCAAGTCGGAGCGTGGCACGTTTGGTCGCCGGCTCGTCCGTGGTAGTCATGCTCCCGCGGTTCTGTCTGCTTCAGACGGCGTCACCGTGCCAATGGAGCAGACAGTTCGGCCGCCGGGGCCGATCTGAGCTGGTCAGCCGGCGGTGCTCAAGAAGCTCTCGTAGACGTTGATCAGCGCCTGCTTCTGCTCGGGGCTCAGGACCGGGTCGCGCTCGATCGCCTCGGTCACGGTGGTCTCGTGGGTCCTGCTCGGCTGGAGGATGCCGGCTCGGACGTACAGCGTCTCGACGCTGATCCGCAGTGCCTCGGCGAGCTGTTGCAGGATGTCGGCGGACGGCCGGCGGATGCCGCGCTCGATCTGGGAGAGGTACGGGTTCGAGACACCGGCGACGTCGGCGAGCTTGCGCACCGACATGCGCGCCAGCTCACGCTGGGACCGGATGAACGCGCCGAGGTCGACGAGTCGGTCGTGGCGGGCGTCGGTGTCGGCTTGAGCGTCACCCCGAGCGTCGCGGCCTGGGCGCTCGCCGGCGTTTCCCACTGTTCAGAACTCGCCGAGCAACCCGTCGACCGAAGCTTCGCCCTCGCGGTAGCGGCGGACGAGCTCGGCGCTGAATGTGTCGAGCCGTTCGAAGCGGTCGCGGCGATCGGCCGAGACGCGCTGCTCGTACTCGGTGAGCGCCTCGGCGAGCACGTCGAGCTCCTCGGCCGACAGGTCCTCGAGCCGGCTGAAGCCGTGGTCGGCGCAGATCGCGTCGAGCTCCTGCGACAACGGGTCGTCACTCAGATCGTCGGTCGGGCGGGGTGGCCGGGCAGGTCCCCCGGTCAGGTGCTGAGACAGCACGACCCGCAGCTCGCTCGACAGGTCGATGTCGCGCTCACCTCGATTGCGGCGATGCGACTCGGCGTGGACGAGATCGAGGCGGGCTTGCGCGACGCGGCGCGCGTACGACACCACATCGTCTTCGTGCTGCAGCTTCGCTCGGACGTCGCGCAGCTCTTCGAGCGACAGGGTCGTGGGGTCGTCGGCGGTCAACATGATCCTCCAGAGACGGGAGGCAGGATTGCTACCTCGTCGTGAGGGCCGATGGCGGTATGTTCTCCGACCGACTCCCCGTTCACCCAGATCCGGCACGTTGTCAGCACGTCACCAAAGGCTACGCCGTAGCGGTCGCGGGCGGCATCCAGCACCTCGGCGACAGTGCGGCCGGGCAGCTCGTCCCGGCCGGTGCCGGCGGTTTGGCGGGCGGACGCGAACAGGCGCACGATTGCCACGACCGGCAGCGTATCGGCACCAGTACCCTCAGCCGGGATGCACGTTCCGGAGCGTTCGCTGCTGCTCATCCGGCACGGCCAGAGCGAGTGGAACGCCGTGAAGCGCTGGCAGGGCATCGCCGATTCGCCGCTCACCGCTCTCGGCCGGCGCCAGGCGAGGATGATCGGACGCTCGCTCGCGTCCGATGGCGAGTTGCAGTTCTCGTTCGTGGCGTCGAGCGATCTGTCGCGAGCGTCGCAGACCGCAGCGATCATCGCCGATGAGCTCGGGGTGACAGATGTGATCACTGACGCGCGCCTGCGTGAGGCCGACGCAGGCCCCTGGGAGGGGATGACGCCGCTCGAGATCGCCGAGCGCTGGCCCGGGTTCCTCGAGTCGCATCGACGGCCGGCCGGGTTCGAGACGACCGATTCCGTGGTGGCCCGCGCGATGCAGGCGTGCGCCGCGATCCTCGACCGGATCGCGCAGGGCGAGCTGCGATCAGCCGTCGCGATCACCCATTCAGGGTTCATTCGTTCGCTGCGTCGTCATCTCGGCGCTGCGGACCAGCCGGTTCCCAATCTCGGCGGGGTCTGGATCCGATTCAGCGACGACGACCTGCGCCTGGGGCCGCTGTTCGCGATCGAGGGGGACATTGTCGGTGGCGCCGACGGACCCGGGGAGGATCCCGGCGAACAGGCCGAGGAGCCCGGCGATCGCGGTCGCGCCGAGCGCGGTCTGGCGGGCTGACCGCTCTTCGACCCGTCGCGGCAGCTGACAATTGCCCGGGTCGGGCGGCTGGAGGTGCCGCAACGTCGCCAGACCCCCGGCGATCAGGAGCAGTGCCGCCGACATCGACGTGACCCGATCGGCGGTGGCCATCGGTGCCAGGCCATGGGTCCAACGGTCGCTCAGTCCGCGCAGTGCGACCGCCAGGTTGAGCGCCACGATCGATCCCATCACGCCGGCCCAGCGCACCGGCATCGCGCCGGACTGCTCGGCGGGTCCGACGGCCAATCCCATCGACGCGAAGGACCAGCGAAGCCGATCACCGGGTCGGATCAGACCTCCCGACAGCAGCGTCGAGCCGATCGATGTGAGCACGAGACCGGCGACGCCCGCGCCGAGCAGCCATGGTGAAGGCCGCTCGAGCGGGGCGACACCGAGCAGCAGGCCACCTGCCAGCCCGGCGATCGCCAGGAGGCGTCGTGGCCCGTCGAGGCGGACCAGCGCCAATGCCCGATCGGCGAACCGTGTCCTGAACGAGAACGCCGGTCGCCAGGCGCCGCGCACCGACGAGCGGACATCCGGTTCGACGTCGATCCCGAGCAGGCCGGCGATCGCGGCCGGGTACCGGTCGGGGTCGTCGGCGTCACGGCTGAGGCGCGAGTCATCGGGATCAGAGGACGCGGTGCGGGGGAGAGGGCGGCGTGCGATCGCGACAGCGACGGCGGCACCGGTGACCACGCCGAGCACCTCGACGGCGAACGACACGATCCACAGCGGGTGCGCGCTGGCGTCGTCCAGCCGTCCAGCGAGCCACACTGCCCATGCGATCGTGCCGAGTGCGACGCCCGCACGGCCGAGCCGGCGTCCGGTGTGCGCCGTGGCCGATGCCATGCCCGCCGATGCCATGCCCCCCGATGCCATGCCCGATGCCATGCCCGATCGTGGCCTTCCGCTCCCGTCGGCCCCGCCGTGGTCCGAACGTGAGTGCATCGGCACGGCCGGGATCCGGCTTGAGCGCGGCCGGGGCCGATCCGCAGGCCGGTAGCCTCACTCGCTCGTGGGTACCGAGAAGCGTGAACGACAGGAAGCCAACCGAGCGCTCAAGCAGCAGGCGGTGATCCGTCAGGCACGCGCCGACAAGATCAAGCGCAACGGGCTGCGCATCACGTTGGGGGTCGTGGTGGCACTGCTGGCGGTCGTCGGGATCGCCTTCCTGGGCGGTGCATTCGACAGTGACGACGACGAGACGCTCACCGGCTCCGATCCGTTGTCGACGGTGAACGACCTGTTCGGCGACACGATTCCGTCCGCCAGCGTTCCGGGCGACAGCCTGCCGGTCGACACCTCGCCCGCCACGATCCCGGTCGACCAGACCACGGTGCCGCGCGTGTTGCCTGCGCCGCCGACCGATCCGTCGGAGTGCCCGGCGGCCGACAGTTCTGCCGCCCAGCAGCGCGAGTTCACGGAGGCCCCTCCGTTGTGCATCGATCCGGCGAAGAGCTACACCGCACTCGTCAGCACGAACCACGGCGACTTCACCATCGAGCTCGACCCGGCGGCGGCCCCGGCGACCGTCAACAACTTCGTCGTGCTCGCCCGCTACCACTACTTCGACGACACGATCTGCCACCGGATCATTCCCGGCTTCGTCGTGCAATGCGGCGACCCCGACGGCACCGGAACGGGCGGACCCGGGTATGCGATCCCCGACGAACTGCCGGTCGAAGGTGCGTACCAGGTCGGATCGCTGGCGATGGCGAACAGCGGCCCGAACACCAGTGGCAGCCAGTTCTTCGTGATCACCGGCGCCAACGGCGCTAGCCTCCCGCCGAGTTACAGCCTGTTCGGCCAGGTCACCGAGGGCCTCGACGACACCGTCGTCGCCCTCGATGCGCTCGGCAACCCCGACGAGGCCGCCAACGGCGTGCCGCCGTTGGAGGAGGTCCGCATCGAGTCCGTCACCATCACCGAGACCTGATCCTTCGTTCTGTCTGGTGCGTTCTGTCTGCTTCAACGGGCGTCTCGCTGCATCTGGAGCAGACAGATTCGGGAAAGAATGTGGACGGGGTTACCGATGGGTAACTAAGCTGAGGGCATGGCCGACATCGCGACGGTAGGGATCCTGGGGTCGGGGATCATGGCTGCGGGGTTGGCCGAGGTGGCGGCGCGTGCCGGCCACGACGTGGTCGTGCGGTCACGCACGCAGGCTGCGGCGTCGGCGATGTACGCAACGATCGAGTCGGGGCTCACGCGCCAGGTCGCCAAGGGCAAGCTCACCGACGACGAGCGCACCGCGATCCTGGGCCGGATCACGCCGACCGATCATCTCGGCCGGCTCGCCGACTGCGACTTGGTGATCGAGAGCGTCGTCGAGGACCTCGACGTCAAGAAGGCGCTGTTCAGCGAGCTCGAACAGATCGTCAAGCCGAGCGGGATCCTCGCCACCAACACCTCGACGCTGCCCGTGATCGAGCTGGCGATGATGACGCAGCGCCCCGACAAGGTGTGCGGCATCCACTTCTTCAACCCGGCGCCGCTCATGAAGCTGGTCGAGGTCGTACGCCCGATCACCGCCAGCGACGACACGATCACGATCGCCATGTCGTTCGCCGAACGGTGCGGCAAGGACGCCATCGAGGTCGCCGACCGGGCCGGCTTCGTCGTCAACGCGCTGCTCTTCCCGTACCTCAACAACGCCGTGCGCATGCTCGAGCACGGCACCGCGACGAAAGAAGCCATCGACATCGCGATGCAGGCCGGCTG
This sequence comes from Ilumatobacteraceae bacterium, assembly GCA_036274875.1. Lineage (GTDB taxonomy): Bacteria > Actinomycetota > Acidimicrobiia > Acidimicrobiales > Ilumatobacteraceae > JALOLG01. The sequence continues at coordinate 863 of DASUEW010000850.1, read as the reverse complement.
CAACTTCCCGATGGGCCCGTTCGCGCTGCTCGACCTCGTCGGCCTCGACACGTCGGTGGCGATTCTCGACGCGCTCTACCAAGAGTTCCGCGACCCCAACTACGCGGCGGTGCCCATGCTGCGGCGTCTCGTCGCCGCCGGCCGCCTCGGCCGCAAGAGCGGCGCCGGCTTTTACGAGTACTGAGTCGGATCCGGCCGCTCTGGCACGATGACGCGGTGAAGTCTGCGGGGCCGATCGAGCCGCCCGCGAGTCGTTGGTCGATGCCCGACGCCGCCCCGGTCGACGACACCGGCCTCGTCGCCGTCGGCGCCGATCTCGAACCAGGAACGCTGCTCGCCGCGTACCGAGCCGGGCTGTTCCCGATGCCGTTGGACGGTCGGCGGATCGCGTGGTTCTCGCCCGATCCGCGTGGGATCGTGCCGCTGGACGGGCTCCGGATCAGCCGGTCGCTGCGCAGGAGCGTGCGGGATTTCGACGTGCGCGTCGACACCCGGTTTCGCGACGTGATGCAACGTTGCGCCGACCCGGCACGCGACGGCGGGTGGATCACGTCCGAGTTCGTCGACGCCTACTCGGAGCTGCACCGGCTCGGATGGGCGCACTCGGTCGAGACCTACCGCAACGGTCAGCTCGTGGGCGGGCTGTACGGCGTGCGAATCAACGGACTGTTCGCGGGTGAGTCGATGTTCCATGCCGCGCCGGACGCCTCGAAGGTCGCGCTCGTGCATCTCGTGCGCTGGCTCGTGGCGACGGGTGCGACGCTGCTCGACGTGCAGTGGACCACACCGCACCTCGCGTCGCTCGGCGCCATCGACATCACTCGTGACGACTACCTGAAGCTCCTGGCTGATGCCGTAGCAAA
>DASUEW010000849.1:0-3104 GCA_036274875.1 Ilumatobacteraceae bacterium | reverse complement strand
CGGAGGCGATGTGGATGTCTGGCAAGGGGGAGGTGGTGAGGTGTTATCCCCTGATCGAACGTTATTACTACCTGTCCCGCTTTCGCCGGCAGCAGGGCAGTGAAGCCATTCTCAATATGGAGGAGTGGAGTGCTTATGTTCGGTCTTGTCCGACAGCCACACGGTGAACTGTTCGACCAGGTTCGGGCCGAGGACGACGAAGAACGTGCCGAGCAAGACGCCCGACACGGTGCCGACACCGCCGATGAGCAGGATCGCGATGAACTGGACCGAGAGCACGAGGCTCCATTGCGTCGCCGGGAGCTTGCCGGCCAGCGAGGCGAACAGTGCTCCGGCGACTCCCGCGAAGAACGAGCTGGTGGCGAACGCGATCATCTTGTACTTGAACTCCGGCACACCCATCACCTCGGCGGCGATGTCGCGGTCGCGGATCGCCTGGAGCGCGCGGCCCGTGCGCGTTCGGGCGATGTTCTTGGCGATCAGGAGGAACACGAGCAGCAACGTTCCGAGGAAGAAGTACTGCTTCTGCGTATCGCTGACGTCGAACCACAGCCAGTGGCCGTCGTTGTCGAGGTCGACCAGCGGCGTGTCCTCCTTCCACAGCCGGATGTCGTAGTTCGGGAAGTCGCGACCGAGGCCTGGATCGCCGGACAGCTTCTTGCCCCAGTTGGTGTTGCCGAGGTGGATGCCGACGAACACCAGGCCGAGGGTGACGATCGCCAGGTATAGGCCGCGGAGCCGCACCGCCACGGGAGAGACGACGATGCCGAGGAGCGCGGCACCGATGCCGGCGCCGGGCAGCCAGATCCAGATCGGGAGTCCCCACCCCCACAGGCCACCCGCAGGGGAGCCGCCGAGCACGGCGCCCGTGTACGCGCCGACTCCCATGAAGAACGCGTGCCCGAGCGACACCTGGCCGGCCATCCCGGTGAGGATGTTCAATCCGAGCGCGGCGATGGCGAAGATGAAGACCGTCGCCATCGGTCGTAACCAGCTGCCGTCGCCGAGGAACCGGACGAAGGGGATCCAGTTGATGCCCGGCAGCGAGAACGGCATGAGGAACATGATCACGACCGCGATCGCGGCGATGGCCTTCTTCGTGAAGGTCGGCAGCAGCTGCGACTCGGACTCGTACGACGTGTAGAGGTTGGGGCGGAGGAACACCGGTCAGACCCTCCGGATCTCGGGGGTCCCGAACAGGCCGTACGGTCTGACAAGGAGGCCGATGATCATCACGACGTACGGCACGATCACCGGGTAACCGGCGCCGAGGATGTCGGTGTTGCCCGACAGGTACTGCCCGGCGTAGATCTCGGCGAGCCCGACGAGGAGGCCGCCGACCAATGCCCCCTGCACCGAGTCGAGGCCGCCCAGGATCACCGCCGGCAGCGCCCGGAAGGCGACGAACACGGTCTCCTGGTCGATCGAACCCGTCTGCTTGACCGGCGGCTGCACGGCGAAGATGCCCCCGATGGCGGCGAGCACGGCACCAGCACCCCACGCGATCGCGAACACCCGTCCGATGTTGATGCCCTGGGCCATCGCCGCTTCCTGGTCCTGGGCGACGGCTCGCATCGCGATGCCCATGCGCGAGCGGTAGAAGACGTACACGGCGACGAACGCGAGCGCGGCGGTGGCAATCGCCGCGATGTACGACCAGTTGATGTCGGCACCGTTCTCCCCGCCCACCTTGAACGCCTTGTTGCCCCACGGCACGGCGAGCGACCGGAACTGGATCTTGACGGAGTCGATCGAAAAGACGCGCAGCACGATCTCGAGGCCGAGCGTGATGACGGCGACCGAGAACAGCGGCTCACCCACCATCGGCCGGATCGCCAGCCGTTCGACGACGAGCCCGAGCAGGGCGGCGAAGGCCAGCGCCACGATCACACACAGCCCCCAGGCGAGCCAGTGCGGGTCGATGGTGGCGAGCGGGTTCTTGACCGTCGTGAACGGGATGTGCTCGTCGACGATCAGGTACGACAGGAACAGCGCACCGGCCATACCCAGCGCACCCTGCGAGAAGTTGACGGTCTGGGTCGCTTTGAAGATGAGCACGAACCCAAGGGCGAGGATCGCGTAGACCGAGCCGAGAGCGAGCGCCTTCATCAGCGTCTGGAAGAACTCCCAGGGATCCTGGAACAGCTGCACGATGAGGAAGATCGTCACCGGCACCATCACCGCGACGAGGAACACGAGGGGGAGGTTCTTGGAGACGTCGAATCGCCGTTGGAGCGTCGCTGTCATCGGTACATCGACTCCACGAGCTCGCCGAATCCCTGCAACATCGAGCTGCGCTTCAGCTTCTGCGTGGCGGTGAGCTCGCCGTCCTCGTGGTCGAGCTCCTTGGGGATCAGGCGGAACTTGCGGACGTTCTCGACGCGCGCGAACCGCTCGTTGGTCTGCTTGACGACCTCACCGATCAGCTCGATGACCTCGGGCTTCTCGGACAGATCGCGGTACGTGGTGTAGGGGATGCCGCGGCGCAAGGCCCAGTTGCCGACGGTCTCGAGCTCGATGCCGATCAGGGCGGTGATGTACGCCTTGCCCTCGCCGACCACCATCGCCTCTTTGATGTACGGCGACGTCTTGAGGCTGTTCTCGATCTCCGACGGCGAGATGTTCTTGCCACCCGATGTGATGATGATGTGCTTGATGCGGTCGACGATCCGTACGTGCGTGCCGTCGACCCATTCGCCGACGTCACCCGTCATCAACCATCCGTCGTCGGTGAACGTCTCGGCGGTCTTGTCGGGCTTGTTCCAGTAACCGGCGAACACGCCGTCGTGCTTGGTCTGGATCTCGCCCGTGAGCTCGTCGATGCGGAAGCCGATGCCCTTGTAGGGCTCGCCGACGGTGCCGAGCTTCATGCGGTGCACCATGTTGCCGGTCGCGACGGCCGAGTTCTCGGTCATGCCGTAGAGCTCGTAGACGGGGACGCCGATCCCGATGAAGAACTCGAGGACCTCCGGGGCGATGGCGGCCGCGCCGGAGCTGGCATAGCGGCAGCGGCGCAGGCCGAGCCGCTCGCGCATCGCTCGGAAGACGATCACCCAGCCGACGGCGTAGAGGATGCGCGACGTCACGGTGTGGTCGCCACCGTG
>DASUEW010000848.1:0-9206 GCA_036274875.1 Ilumatobacteraceae bacterium | reverse complement strand
GCCGTCGACGACGCACGCATCGACCAGCTGGCAGTCGCCGTCGAGGACGAGATGCGGCTCCACGGCGGTGAGGTGACGAGCGCCCAGATCGGTGTCGCCGTGCTCGAGCGGCTGCGCACGATCGACGAGGTCGCCTACCTCCGGTTCGCGTCGGTGTACAAGGACTTCGACGTCGCTGCCGACTTCCACCGCGAGATCGAGCTGCTCAGCAAGCTCGGCGCCTCACCCACCGGCTGAACACGAACGAGTCCTCGTCGACGACCAGGTGGGCGAGCTCGAACGCAGACGACACGTCGGTGCCGCCGACCGTCGACCGGGGCCCGTCGCCGCCCGCCAACCGAGGCGACAGCGTCAGGTTGAGCTCGTCGATCAGATCGGCGGTGGCGAGCGCGCCGTTCAGGTGAGGTCCTCCTTCGGCGTGGACGAAGGCGACGCCGGGGACGACTCCGGCCAACATCGACGCAGCGAGTCCGAGATCGACGCTCGTCGCTCCGGCCCGGAGCGTCTCGACGGTTGTCGCAGGAGCCGAATCGGGCACGATCAAGAAGCCGGCGCCACTCGTGAACAGTGACGACGACGCGTCGACACGGCCGGAATTGCTGACGACCCCCACCCGCTGGCCGGCCTTCCGTGGCGGGCCGTACCCTTCCGCTCGAGCCGTGCCGGCACCGACGACGATGACCTCCGCCAGATCGCGCAACGTGAGGAACACCTCGCTGTCGTGCGGGTTCGACAGGCCGCCCGACCGTCCGTCCACGACGGTCGAGCCGTCGAGGCTCGCCACCATGCACAACTCGATCCACGGACGGCCGCCCGGCACCGGCCGCGCCACGTCGTAGCTCTCGAGGATCGTGACGTCCATCGCCGGCTCGGGGTGGATTCGCCTCAACACCGCGTCCATCATGCCGCGGCGTCGCTTCGCTCGCTCGGACCAGTGCCGTTCTGATCATGCCCTCTCCACCGTCGTCGTGCGAGTCTTGCCCGATGACGCTCGGCGACACCGTCCGGCCCACTCGCACGGCGTTTCGCACGTGTCCGCTGTGCGAGGCCGGCTGCGGGCTCGAGATCACGGTTGGCCGTGATGCCAACGGTGCGGAACGGGTGACACGGATCCGTGGTGACCGCGACGACGTGTTCTCGAAGGGCTTCATCTGCCCGAAGGGCTCGACGCTGCGTCAGCTGCACGAAGATCCCGATCGGCTCCGCCGACCGCTCGTGAAGCGCGACGGCGTGCACGTCGAAGTGTCGTGGGACGAGGCGTGGGCGGTTGTCGAGCACGGTCTGGGAGGCGTGATCGAGCGTCATGGGCGCGAGGCGCTCGCCGTGTACCTCGGCAACCCGACGGCGCACAGCCTGTCGGGGATGATGTTCAACAAGGCGTTGATGACCGGGCTCGGCACGCGTCAGCGGTACAGCGCGTCGACGGTCGACCAGATGCCGCGCCACGTCGCGGCCGGGTACGTGTTCGGATCGCCGGTCGCGGTCCCCGTGCCGGACCTCGACCGCACCGACTTCCTCATGGTGCTCGGTGCCAACCCGTACGCGTCGAACGGGAGCCTGTGCACGGCACCCGACTTCCCGGGTCGGATCGAGGCGATTCAGTCACGGGGCGGCAAGCTCGTGGTCGTCGATCCGCGTCGCAGCCGTACCGCCGAGCAGGCCGACGAGTGGCTCCCGATCCGTCCCGGCTCGGACGCGTTGTTGCTGGCCGCGATCGCCAACACGCTGTTCGACGAAGGTCTCGCCGACCCGGGTCCTCGTGTGGCCGCCCACCTCGCTGGTCTCGGCGACGTGCGTACCGCGTTGACGCCGTTCACCCCCGAGGCGGTCGAGGCCGCGACCGGCATCGGTGCGGCGACCATCCGCCGCCTCGCACGCGAGCTCGCAGCTGCCCCGACGGCAGCCGTGTACGGGCGGATCGGCACGACCACCACCGAGTTCGGGACGACGGCGTCGTGGCTCGTCGACGTCGTCAACGTGTTGACCGGCAACCTCGACCGGGCGGGTGGGGCGATGTTCGCGATGCCGGTCGCCGGTGGCCCGACCACACGCGGCGAGCCGGGGATCGGACCCGGCTTCCGGATCGGTCGCGGGCATTCGCGTGTGAGTGGTCATCCCGAAGTCGCGGGCGAGTACCCGGCCGCCGTCCTCGCCGAGGAGATCCTCACAACCGGCGCCGGACAGGTCCGTTCGCTCATCACCGTCGGTGGCAACCCGATGCTGTCGACGCCGAACTCCAACCAGCTCGCGGACGCGTTCGAGGACCTCGAGTTCATGGTGTGCGTCGACATGTACCTCAACGAGACCACCAAGTACGCCGACGTCGTGCTGCCCGTGCCGTCGCACCTGCAACGCTCCCACTACGACTTGCTCTTGCTTCAGTTCGCCGTGCGCAACGTGGCCAACTACTCCGAGGCAGTGCTTCCGCTCGAGCCGGGTCAGCTCGATGAGTGGGAGGTGATCGGCAAGCTGGCGTTGATCGCACAGGGGCTCGGAGTCGACGCCGACGTATCGATCGTCGACGACCTGGCGATCACCGCGCTCGCACGTAGCGTCGTCAGCGACCCGTCATCGGTCGTGCACGGCCGCGATGCCGACGAGTTGGTCGACGCGGTCTCCGAGCACGGTCGCCGCGGCCCCGAGCGGATGCTCGACCTGATGCTGCGGATCGGCCCGTTCGGCGAGGGCTTCGGCGCCGATCCCGAAGGCGCTTCGCTCGATGTGTTGCTGGCCAACCCGCACGGCGTCGACTACGGCGAGCTCATGCCGCGGCTGCCCGAGATCCTTCGCACGCCGTCCGGCAAGATCGAGCTCGGCGCGCCCGAGCTGATCGGTGATCTCGAGCGGCTGGCGGCTGCGATCGGTGAGCTCGGTGATCGCGAGTTGGTGCTCGTTGGGCGGCGGCACATCCGCAGCAACAACTCGTGGATGCACAACATCGAGGTGTTGGTGAAGGGCAAGCCGCGGTGCACGCTTCAGGTCCATCCCGACGATGCCGCCCGACTCGGATTGCGCGACGGCGCGAGCGCAACGGTCGCCAGTCGCGTCGGGTCGGTGACGGCGCCGGTCGAGGTGACCGACACGATCCGGCCGGGCGTGGTGAGCCTGCCGCACGGCTGGGGTCACGGCCAGCCCGGCACGCGGATGCGGGTTGCGGCCGAGCGCGCCGGGGTCAACTCCAACGTGCTCACCGACGACGCGGCGATGGATCCGCTGTCGGGGACGTCCGTGCTGAACGGCATCCCGGTCGTGGTTTCGCCTGTGTGAGTGCATGCGTACGCGCGTGATGTGATGGTCGCGTCCGCGGGTGTGGGTAACCCGGTGGCTATATCGCGGCTATATCCACAGTGCCCGAAACCGAAAGATTTCAATTCACACGGTTGTCCCCTTCCTTCACACAGGGGGCAGTCCGTAGGGTGATGTTTCCGGGCCGCTTGCGGTGCGACACACGGACGAGGTGGCGGAATCCATCGACCAGGCCGGCCACGGTTGGCGCGGTGGGAACGCATGGGGCTGAGGGGTCCTGAACCTGTGATGTTGCACCGCAACGTGGCCCAGACATCGCAGGTCAGGGCGTTGTTCGCCGAGATCGTCCCGGTACCATTGACACGCCGGTAATTACGGTGCTGTAATTCGTCCCCCGCCCGCGTTCGACCACAACCCGTAGTGGTAGCGACCCGGATCCGGGGGAAGACCCAACAACATCTTGTGGTTGCACTGATCGGGCCCATGTGTCGAGACCAGCCGGGAACCGGCCAGGAGCGACGGGGGCGTGGACCCGCCAGGATGTAGCCGCACGCAGGAGGAGCATCACATGTCACTGGCGCCGGAACGAGTGTCCATCGGTCTCCGTCGGTTGTTCACATCGCCAGGTGTGGACCCGTACGACGAGGTCGTGTGGGAGCGCCGTGACGCCCGGATCACCAACTGGAAAGACGGCACCGTTGCGTTCGAGCAGCGCGATGTCGAGTTCCCGGTTTCATGGTCGGTGAATGCCACCAACATCGTCGCCCAGAAGTACTTTCGCGGCACGCTCGGCACGCCCGAACGCGAGTCGTCGCTGCGCCAGGTTGTCGACCGCGTCGTCGACACGATCACCCGGTGGGGCGTCGAGGGTGGTTACTTCGTCGACGACGGCGAGGCCGAGGCGTTCAACGCCGAGCTGAAGTACATCCTCGTCACGCAGCGGGCTGCGTTCAACAGCCCGGTGTGGTTCAACATCGGCGTCAAGGGCGTCCGGCAGCAGGCCTCAGCGTGCTTCATCCTCGCCGTCGACGACACGATGAACGCGATCCTCAACTGGTACCGCGAGGAAGGCATCATCTTCAAGGGCGGCTCCGGTTCTGGCGTCAACTTGTCGAAGATCCGCTCGAGCGCGGAGCTGCTCGATGGTGGCGGTACCGCCTCGGGTCCCGTCAGCTTCATGCGCGGCGCCGACGCGTCGGCGGGCACCATCAAGTCGGGCGGCAAGACCCGTCGGGCGGCGAAGATGGTCATCCTCAACGCCGACCACCCCGACGTCGAGGAGTTCATCTGGTGCAAGGTGAAAGAGGAGCGCAAGGCGCGGGCGCTGCGCGACGCCGGGTTCGACATGGACCTCGACGGCGCCGACTCGTTCTCGATCCAGTACCAGAACGCCAACAACTCGGTGCGAGTGACCGACGAGTTCATGCAGGCCGTCATCGACGACGCCGACTGGGGGCTGAAGGCGGTCACCACCGGAGAGGTCGTCAAGAGCATCCGGGCTCGGGACCTGTGGCGGCAGATCGCGCAGGCCGCGTGGGACTGCGCCGACCCCGGACTCCAGTTCGACACCACGATCAACAAGTGGCACACCGCGCACGCGACGGGGCGTATCAACGCAAGTAATCCGTGCTTCACCGCGGACACGCTGGTGCACACCGACAAGGGTCTGATCCGCTTCGACGAGCTCCTCAGCCGAGCAAACAGCGGCGAGGAGTTCGCCGTGTGGACGCACGACATCACGAACCCCGATGCACCAGCGTCAGAGATGGTGCTCACGTCGCCCGAGGCGTACATGATCACCGGGCGCAATCCGATTGTGCGGCTCCGATTCGACAACGGCATGGAGATGCGCTGCACGCCAGGGCATCGCATCTTCACGACGAACCGCGGCTACGTCGAGGCTGGCGACCTGACGCCCGACGACTGTGTGCGTTCCCTCGACTTGCCGTCACCGGCGGTGAACGCCGACTGGACGATCCCGGTAACGAGCGATGTCGACGCTCATCGCGGCAAGGGCGAGGGTCACGAGGAGATGCGGTTCCCGGAACTGTGGTCCGACGAGTTCGCTCACTATCTCGGATGGCTCATCGGCGATGGGTCAACGTGTGGGCCGTCGACGTCGACCATCTACGGATCTGCCGAGGATCGTGACGAGGTGTTGCCTACGCATCATGCGCTGCTCGAGTGGATCAACGGAGACCGACCACTGAAGGTCAGCGAACAGGCGAACGGCACGGCCCAGTTGCGTCTCAGCCGCAAGGCGTTCAAGCGCTACCTCGAGGCACTCGGCGTTGCCTCGGTTACTGCTGAGCACAAGGTCGTGCCGTGGTCGATCGAACAGGCGCCGCCAGCCGTCGTCGGCGCGTTTCTGCGCGGGCTGTATGACGCCGATGGGTGTGCAGTCCACAACCGGCACAAGGGGTCGTATGTCGGACTCGGTTCGATCTCACCGGAGCTTCTGCGTGGCGTGCAACGCTTGTTGTCGACATTCGGCATCACGTCCCGTGTCTATCCCGTCAATGCTGCCGGACGATCGGCGTTCACGTACGAGCGCGCTGACGGAACCGTCGTCGGGTACGACCGCAAGGCGAGCTACGACCTTCGGATCAGCGGCGCCTCGCTCGCCACGTTCGCCGCGGAGATCGGCTTCGGTCTGGCTCGCAAGGCTGCGACGTTGCGTTCGGCGATCATTGAGCGAACCCGCGGCTTCTACGGCGTCGACACGACGATCCGGTTGACCGAGCGCTCCGACGAGGGGGTTGAGCTCACGTACAACCTGAGCGAGCCGCGCAACCACTCGTACGTCGCGAACGGCATTGTCGTACGCAACTGCTCCGAGTACATGCACCTCGATAATTCAGCGTGCAATCTCGCGTCGATTAATTTGTTGAAGTTCCTTGATGAGGGCGAATCATTTGACGTCGATGCGTACCGACACACGATCGAGATGGTCTTCACCGCCCAAGAGATACTCGTCGGTCGGGCCGACTACCCGACAGATGCGATCGCGGAGACCAGCCGCCAGTTCCGCCAGCTCGGCCTCGGGTACGCGAACCTCGGTGCGTTGCTGATGGCGCTCGGTCACGCCTACGACTCGCCGGACGGTCGCGCGTGGGCTGCTGCGTTGACGTCGCTGATGACCGGCCACGCGTACGCCACGAGTGCTCGTACGGCGGCGCGCATGGGCCCGTTCGCCGGTTTCGCCGCCAACGAGGAGTACATGCTCAACGTGCTCAGGATGCATCGCGACGAGAGCTATCGAATCGACGATGGCCACATGGTTCCGGGCGATGTGGTGGCCGCTGGCCAACAGTCCTGGGAATCTGCAGTACGTGATGGCGAAGAGTACGGAGTGCGAAATAGCCAAGCCACGGTGTTGGCGCCGACCGGTTGCCTCGTCGGTGGTTCGCTCGTCACAACGGATCGTGGTCTCGTGCGGTTGCGGTCGCTCGGCGATCCCGACGGAGCACAATGGCAAGACTCCGCATTCGACGTGCTCACCGATGACGGCGTGCAGCGAGCGAGCAAGTTCTACGTCAACGGGCTCGAGCAGGTGGTCGACGTGCACACAAGCCGCGGCTATCGCATCCAGGGCACGACCAAACACCGGATCAAGGTTGTTGGCGCCGACGGTGAATGGACGTGGCGACGCTTCGCCGATTTGCGTGTGGGCGATCGCGTCCCCCTTGCGGTCGGCCAGTTGATCGGCACACCAAACGAGGTCGCGCTTCCTCCGCTGTCGGAGAAGATGGCGTGGGCCGGCGAGCACCACGTCGCTGCTCCCACCTCGATGTCCGCACAGCTCGCGGAGCTCGTCGGCTACTTCATGGGCGATGGTTCGCTCCACAGCCGAGGCTTGCGTCTGTGCGTGACCAACGGTGACCTCGACGTGGTCGACCACCTCGAACGTCTCGGCAAGGAGTTGTTCGGCGTTCAAGCGCTGGTCGAGCCGAGCGAGGGCTACGTCAGCGTCGAGCTCAACTCGGTCCGTCTCGTCGAGTGGTGGCAGGCCTGCGGATTCGCCAAGCACCGGCCGCAGGAGGGACATAGCGGCAAGGGCTACACCCCTCACGTTCCCGACGCAGTACTTCACAGCAACGATGCCCACGTCTACCAAGCCTTCCTGCGTGGCCTGTTCGAGGCCGACGGCACCGTCACGTTGGGGTACCCGTCGTGGACGTCGGCGAAGGCCGGCTTCGCGGACGAAGTGCAGACGTTGCTGTTGGCGCTCGGGTTTGTTACCACCCGATCGCACCACGTCAGTGGACGCGGATCCAGGCTCCACGTCGTGCGGCTGCTGAACCGAGCGTCAAACGCCCGGTGGCTCGACGAGATCGGGTTCATCTCCGAGCGCAAGTCCGGTCGAGTCGATATCAGCGATCTGGCACAGGCGGCCCGTTGCGACCACATCCCAGTCACGCGCGCGATTGTCGACCGAGTGGCTCCCCAGAACGACCGCGATCGCAGGGTCGCGCTCATGGAGCTGTCCCGGTCTGGTTCGATCACTCGCCGGCTCGCCGATGTCCTGTACGGGCGCACGGGCGACGCCGAACTCGGTCACCTGCTCGGATTCTTCTACGACACGATCACCACTGCCGGGCTGGGTGACGAGGAACTCACGTACGACTTGTCCGTGCCCGTCAATGTCACGTACGTAGCGAACGGGTTCATCAGCCACAACACCATCGGCTTGATGATGGATTGTGATACCACTGGCATCGAGCCCGACCTCGGTCTCGTGAAGGTGAAGAAGCTCGTTGGCGGCGGCACGATGTCGATCGTCAACCAGACCATCCCGCGTGCGTTGCGGCTGCTCGGTTACACGCCGCAGCAGGTCGACGAGATCATCGTCTACATCGACGTCAACAAGACGATCCTCGGCGCGCCACACCTGGCCGCCGAGCACGTGTCGGTGTTCGCGTGCTCGATGGGCGACAACACGATCCACTACGAGGGTCACGTGCGGATGATGGGCGCGGTGCAGCCGTTCTTGTCGGGCGCGATATCGAAAACTGTGAACATGCCCGAGGAGGCGACGGTCGACGACGTCGCAGCGTTGCACCAGTTGTCGTGGGAGCTCGGCCTGAAGGCGGTCGCCATCTACCGCGACAACTGCAAGGTCGGCCAGCCGCTGTCGATGGCCAAGAAGGACGACGCCGCGGCGACGGCGGTGACCGAGACGGTCGAGCGGATCGTCGAGCGGATCGTGCACCGGCCGGTCCGCCAGAAGCTGCCCCGCAGCCGGCGCGGCCGCACGTTCGAGTTCCGGGTCGCCGACTGCAAGGGGTTCGCCACGGTCGGCGAGTACGACGACGGCCAGCCCGGCGAGATCTTCCTCACCGTGTCGAAGCAGGGCTCGACGCTCAGCGGCATCATGGACGCCTTCGCCAAGTCGATCAGCTATGGCCTCCAGTACGGCGTGCCGATGCGGGCATTTGTCGAGGCCTTCACGAACATGCGGTTCGAGCCGGCCGGCATGACCGACGATCCCGACATCCGCTTCGCCAGCTCGATCATGGACTACTTGTTCCGCCGCATGGCGCTCGAGTACTTGAGCTACGACGAGCGGGCTGAGCTCGGCATCTTCTCGATCGCCGAACGAACCCAGCCCACGCTGCCGGGCGTCGACGAGTCGACGATGGAGACCTCGCAGGGCACCGAGATCCCGTCCGATCCGAAGTCCGTGCCGTCGGCCGGCGAGCTGGCGAGCCAGATGGAGCTCGGCCTCGCGCCGGCCACACCGGAGGACAACACTCCCGCGCGAGGCATCGTGCGCCACTCCGACGCCCCGATGTGCATGCAGTGTGGTGTCCAGATGATCCGCGCCGGAAGCTGCCACGCCTGTCCGAGCTGCGGCTCGACCAGCGGCTGCAGCTGATGTGATGTGACGTGATGGTGAACGGTCAGGGATTGTCCCCGGCGTTGGCCCGCGGATCGAACGTGAGTGAGGTCGACAGAGT
>DASUEW010000847.1:0-3763 GCA_036274875.1 Ilumatobacteraceae bacterium | reverse complement strand
CAACCGGACGAGGTTCGATGGCACTTCGAGCGGCGAGCCGGCCACGGACGCGTGGGTCATCGCCCCCGGGTGCTCGATGAGACTCTCGACCGCGCCGAGCGACTCGGCGAGCGTGAACACGCGGGTGGCTGCTGCGACCTGTCTCGCTGCCGCTTCGCCGGCCGACACGGTGAAGCTCACCATGCCGCCGTAGTCGCGCATCTGTTTGGCCGCCGCGGCGTGGCCGGGATGGTCGGGCAGCTGCGGGTAGAGGACGCGCTCGACCTTCGGGTGGCCGGCGAGCAGATCGACGACCGCACGCGCGTTCTCGCACTGCCGATCCATCCGCACACCGAGCGTCTTCACACCGCGGAGCACGAGATAGCAGTCGAACGGCGCCGGCACCGCGCCGGCCGCGTTCTGCGTGAAGCGGAGGCGCTCGGCGAGGCCGTCGTCGTCGACGGCGATGAACCCGCCGACCACGTCGCTGTGGCCGCCGAGGTACTTCGTCGCCGAGTGCACCACGACATCTGCGCCGAGCGTGATCGGCTGCTGCAGGTAGGGCGTGGCGAACGTGTTGTCGACGACGACGAGGGCGCCCCGGCGATGGGCGATGTCGGCGACCGCCTCGATGTCGATGCAGGTGAGCAGCGGGTTGGTGGGCGTCTCGAGCCACACCATGCCCGTGTCGCTCGGCCAGCTTTCAGTGAGCGAATCGAGGTCGGTGAGGTCGACCGCGGTCCACGGGAACCCGAGCGGCGCCCAGACCTTGTCGATCAGACGGAACGTGCCGCCGTAGGCGTCGTTGCCGAGCAGGATCCGCTGGCCCTGGCGCAGCAGGCGCAAGATGTTGTCCTCGGCGGCGAGTCCGCTGGCGAACGCCAGCCCATGACGCGCCTGCTCGAGCGAGGCGAGGCAGATCTCCAGCGCGTGGCGCGTCGGGTTGCCCGACCGCGAGTACTCGAACCCCTTGTGCACGCCGACCTCGTCCTGGGCGAACGTCGTCGACAGCGTGATCGGCACCACGACCGCGCCACTGGCCTCGTCGGGCGCCTGGCCGGCGTGCACCGCCCGCGTCTCGAACGCCCAGCCCGACTGCTCCTCGAGCTCACCCACGAGCAGCTGTCCGGTCGATCACTGGCTGGCGACCGCCTCGAAGTAGGACAGGATGTCGGTGCGGGTCAGCACGCTCAACGGTCGCCCCCCCGACAGCACGAGCAGTGCCGGCGCCGTCTCGAGCATCCCGATCGCCTTCTCGAGCTGCTGTCCGACGCCGACCGTCGGAAGCTTCGGCCCCATCACCTTCTCGACGGCCGTGTCCATCACCGACGGTTCGCGGAAGATCGCCTCCATCAACTCGAGCTCGTCGACCGATCCCGAGATCTCGGCCGCCGCGAACGGCGGGGTGTTCTTGCACACCGGCAGCTGGCTCACGCCGTTGGCGCGCATCCGCTCGATCGCGACCCGCACCGTCTCGTTGGGGCTGACGTAGAGCAGCGAGTCGAGCGTTGGGCTGCGGGTGTCGAGCACGGCCCCGACGCACTGGTCGCACTCGCGCAGGAACCCGTAGTTCGCCATCCACTCGTCGTCGAACACGCGGGAGAGATAGCCACGGCCCGAGTCGGGATTGAACACGACCACGATGTCATCGGGTCCGGCCCGCTTCGCCACCTTGATCGCGGCGGCGACGGCCATGCCGCCCGATCCACCGATCAGGATGCCCTCGACCTGGCTGACGCGACGGGCGGTGAGGAAGCTCTCCTCGTCGCTGATCGCGATCACCTCGTCGTAGAGCTCGGGCGCCCATGCCGCCGGGAAGAAATCCTCGCCCACACCCTCGACCAGGTACGGCCGGCCGGAGCCGCCCGAGAACACCGAGCCCACCGGGTCGGCGGCGATGATCCGGACCGCCGGGTTCTGCGCCTTGAGGTAGCGGGCCGTGCCGGTGAGCGAGCCGCACGTGCCGGCGCCGGCGACGAAGTGGGTGATGCGCCCCGCCGTCTGGCGCCACAGCTCGGGCCCCGTCGTCTTCTCGTGGGCGGCTGGGTTGCCCGGGTTGGCGTACTGGTTGGGGCGAAACGCGGCGAGCTCGTCGGTGAGGCGCTCGGCGACCTTGTAGTAGCTCTGCGGATCGTCGGGCTGTACGGCGACGGGACACACGACGACGTCGGCGCCGTACGCCCGCAACAACGACACCTTCTCCGGCGCCGTCTTGTCGGTCATCACGAACACGCACTTGTAGCCCCGCTGGGCGGCGACGATCGCCAGGCCGACTCCGGTGTTGCCGCTCGTCGGTTCGACGATCGTGCCGCCCGGTTTCAGCGATCCGTCCCGCTCGGCGGCGAGGATCATCTCGAGCGCCGGTCGGTCCTTCGACGAGCCACCGGGGTTCGTCGTCTCCATCTTCATGGCGAGCACGCAGGGCAGCTGCTCGACCTCCATCATCCGGCGCAACCGCACGATGGGCGTGTTGCCGATCAGATCGGCCACCGAGTCGGCGATCTCCGTGCCATCCAGGCGAGGGTCAGCCATGTGGCCGAGCGTACCCCTCAGGTCGAAGCGTCAGATCCCGCCAACCAGATCGGAGTGGTGGATGGCGGCCACGTCTGGGTGCGAGCGGATGCGGAACTTGAGCCAGTTGTCGCCGTAGGTCGCGAACACCGGATCGTCGGGGTTGACGTTCTGGCCGCCGATCGCCTTCGCCGCCAGATCCGGGGGGAGCTCGATCGGATCGAGTGTCGACTCCATGCACGGGTTGAAGAAGTAGGCGACCGAGATCCGCTCGACGCCGGGCGGGGGTGACACGACACGGTGACGCGTCGCGCGCAGATAGCCGTGGGTCGCGAGCTGCAGCATCTCGCCGAGGTTGAGCACGTACGCGCCGGGGATCTTCGGGGCGGCCACGAATCCGTCGCCGACGAGCACCTCGAGGCCGCCGACGTCGTCTTGGTGGATGAAGCTCAACAGGCCCGAGTCGTGATGGGGGCCGACGCCCTGACCGGTATCCGCCACCGAGTCCTGGGCGGGGTAGCGGATGATCTTGACGAGCACCTCGGGGTCGGGAGTGACGACATGCTCGAACAGGTCGGCCGGCTGTCCGAGCCCGATCGCCAGTGCCCGCATCACCGCCTGCCCGACGGTGTCCATCTGGGCCATCCACTCGGTGATGACCGGCCGCAGCTCTGGGATCGCCGACGGCCACTGGTTCGGGCCGCGCAGGCGCAGCCACGCCGGATCATCCGGTCCGGCCTCGACCGGCTCGTGCTCGGGGCCGATGTCGATCTGGTCGCGCCAGTCGCTGATCCCGTTGGTGTGCTCCATCCCGAGGCGCGTGTAGCCACGGAAGTAGCGGGTGTTGGTGTTGGCGATCTCGAGCCGATCCGGCTCCGGCAGCGCGAAGAACCGGCGTGACAGCTCGTGGACCCGTTCCTCGAGCGCGGGGTCGACCCCATGTCCGATCAGCTGCACGAACCCGATCTCGTGGCAGGCCGTCGTGAGCTCGTGTGCGAACGCCAGGGCGGCGCCCGACGACTCGTCGGCGAGGAACGGTGCAATGTCGACGACCGGAATCACCCCGCGAAGCCTAAATCCGGTCGCCCGCGTGCCCGTCAGTCGAACAGTTGGACTGGACTCGACAGCATTGGTGCGCCAGGTCGAACTGTTGGATTTGGCTCGCCGTCGGGTTGGTCGTCGCCTCCGGGTGTGCACGTCAGTCGAACAGTTGGACTGGACTCGACAGCATTGGTGCGCCAGGTCGAACTGTTGGATTTGGCGCGGCGAGGCG
>DASUEW010000846.1:0-3716 GCA_036274875.1 Ilumatobacteraceae bacterium | reverse complement strand
CACGACCGTGAGGGGGATCGGCGGCTTGTAGGGGTAGCGCGGGTTGTGGTTGACCTCGATCGTGGCGATCCGCACCGACTCGCCGATCTGTGGGGCGGCGATCCCGGCGCCGTTGGCGGCGCGCATCGTGTCGATCAGGTCGTCGATCAGCGCCTGCATCTCATGACCGGCAAGCTCGTCGACCGAAACCTCCCGCGCCCGCTGTCGAAGCAAGGGGTGTCCGACGGTGAGGATCTCGCGCACCGCCACGCTCAGTCGTGCTCCCGCATCGGGATCCGCACGCCCCGTTCGTCCGCCACCTCGATCGCCCGCTCGTAGCCGGCGTCGGCGTGGCGCATCACGCCGGTGCCGGGGTCCGCCGTGAGCACGCGTTCGAGCTTGTGCGCGGCGAGCTCGGTGCCGTCGGCGAGGCACACCATGCCGGCATGGATCGAACGGCCGATGCCCACTCCGCCACCGTGGTGGATGCTGACCCATGTCGCGCCGCACGACGTGTTGACGAGGGCGTTCAACAACGGCCAGTCGGCGATCGCATCGGACCCGTCGAGCATCGCCTCGGTCTCGCGGTACGGCGAGGCGACCGATCCCGAATCGAGGTGATCGCGCCCGATCACGATCGGTGCGCTGATCTCGCGGCGCCGCACCATCTCGTTGAACCGTAGACCGAGGCGGTGCCGCTCGCCGTAACCGAGCCAGCAGATCCGCGCCGGGAGGCCCTGGTAGGCGACCCGCTCAGCCGCCATCTGGATCCAGCGGGCGAGCGGCGCGTCGTCTGGGAACTCCTCCAGCACGGCGCGGTCGGTCGCCGCGATGTCGGCCGGATCGCCCGACAGCGCGACCCAGCGGAACGGCCCCTTGCCCTCACAGAACAGCGGGCGGATGTAGGCGGGAAGGAAGCCCGGGTAGTCGAACGCCCGGTCGAACCCGCCGAGGCGCGCCTCGGCGCGCAGGCTGTTGCCGTAGTCGAAGACCTCGCTGCCGCGGTCGAGGAACCCGACCATGGCCCGGCAGTGGGTGGCCATGCTCTCGCGGGATCGGCGGATCAACTCATCGGGCGCGGTGCGCGCCATCTCGGCCGTCGCCTCTGGCGTCAGGTCGACAGGCACGTAGCTGAGCGGATCGTGGGCGCTGGTCTGGTCGGTCACGATGTCAGCCGGGAACCCGAGGTCGAGCAACTGCGGCACGAGCACGGCGGCGTTGCCGAGCACACCGACCGACAGCCCACGCCGTTCGTCGCGGGCTCGCTCGCAGCGGGCGATGGCATCGTCGAGCGAGTCGGCGCACTCGTCGAGGTAGGCGGTCTCGAGTCGCCGTTCGATGCGGTGGGCGTCGACCTCGATGCACAGCGCGACGCCGTCGTTCATGGTGACGGCCAGCGGCTGCGCCCCGCCCATCCCGCCGAGGCCGGCGGTGAGCGTGATCGTGCCGGCGAGGCTGCCCCCGAAGCGGCGGCGGGCGATCTCGGCGAAGCACTCGTACGTGCCCTGCAAGATGCCCTGGGTGCCGATGTAGATCCACGAACCGGCGGTCATCTGGCCGTACATCGTGAGGCCGAGCGCTTCCAGCCGGCGGAACTCCTCCCAGTTCCCCCATTCCGGCACGAGGTTGGAGTTGGCGATGAGCACCCGCGGTGCCCACTCGTGGGTGCGGAACACACCGACCGGTTGGCCCGACTGGACCAGCATCGTCTCATCGCCGGCGAGTGTCAGGAGAGTCCGGCACATGGCGTCGAACGCGTCCCACGACCTCGCCGCCCGACCGGTGCCGCCGTACACGACGAGGTCGTCCGGTCGTTCGGCCACCTCCGGGTCGAGGTTGTTCTGCAACATCCGGTAGGCGGCCTCCTGCGGCCACCCACGGCACGTGAGGTCGGGGCCGCGTGGAGCACGCACCGGTCGAGCGCCAGCAGTCATGGTCTCCGTCCTCTCGCGAATCTCGGCATCTCAGCGGCTCCAGGCATCCACACACATCTCACACGACATCGAGTGGTCCGATCGCCGACGCGACGGCGCCGAGCACGGCACCCGAGCGCATGAGCTCCTCTGCGGCACCCAGCTCGGGCGACAACCACCGGTCAGGTCCGGGCCCGTCGACTCGCCCGCGCAAGGCAGCGACGGCCGCACCCGTGCCCGCCGCGGGAGTGAGCGGCGCGCGCAGATCGATCGCCCGCGCTGCGCACACGAGCTCGACCGCCAGCACCCGACGAAGGTTGCCGACGCTGCGGAGGAGCTTGCGGGCTGCCGACCACGCCATCGAGACATGGTCCTCCTGCATCGCGCTCGTCGGCAACGAGTCGACACTTGCCGGCGAGGCAAGGCGCTTGTTCTCGGTTGCCATCGCGGCCTGCGTGTAGTGGGCGATCATCAGCCCCGAGTTGACACCGGGATCGGGCGACAGGAACGGCGGCAGGCCGTGCGAGCGTGTGGCGTCGAGGAGCCGATCGGTCCGGCGCTCGCAGATCGCCGACAGCTCCGCCACGGCGATGGCGAGGAAGTCGCAGGCGAAGCCGAGCGGGGCGCCGTGGAAGTTCCCACACGACTCGACCCGCCCGTCGGGCAGGATCATCGGGTTGTCGATCGCCGCGTCGAGCTCGCGCTCGGCGATCGTACGGGCGTGGGCAAGCGTGTCGAGCGCAGCGCCGTGCACCTGCGGTGTGCAACGCAACGAGTACGCATCCTGCACGCGCGGATCGCCCTCGCGATGGCTCGCCACGATCGCCGAGCCGGCGAGCAGGCGCCGTAGGTTCGCGGCGCTCACGGCCTGGCCGACTTGCGGACGCAATGCCTGGAGATCGGCCGCGAACGCGCGATCGGTGCCGAGCAGCGCCTCGACGGTCATCGCTGCCGTGACGTCGGCGAGGCGCACGAGCTGGTCGAGATCGGTGATCGCGATGATGAGCATTCCGAGGATGCCATCGGTCCCGTTGATGAGTGCCAGCCCCTCCTTGGCTCGGAGCACGATCGGTTCGATGCCGGCGCCGGCGAGCGCCTCGTCGGCCGCGGTGACGCTGCCGTCGTGAGCGACGTACCCCTCACCGATCATCACGAGTGCGCAATGCGCGAGCGGCGCGAGGTCACCGCTCGCCCCGAGCGAGCCGTACTCGGGCACGACGGGCGTCAGACCGGCGTTGAGCAATGCCACCTGCTGATCGACCAGCAGTGGGCGGGCGCCGGATCGGCCCATCGCCAGACTCCGGGCGCGCAACAGGAGCATCGCCCGCACGACCTCGCGCTCGACGGGCTGACCCATGCCCGCGGCATGCGATCGGATCAGGGCGACCTGTAGCTCGCTGGTGCGCTCATGGGGGATCACGGTGTCCGCCAGCGAGCCGAACCCGGTGGTGACGCCGTAGATCGGCCGGTCGCCGGCGATGAAACCGTCGACGAGCGCGGCTGACCGGATCATCTCTTCCCGTGCCGATTCGGCGAGCTTGACGGTGGCATCGTGACGAGCGACGGCGACGACGTCGGCGATCGACAGCCCGGCGCCCCTGATCTCGATCGGTCCCATCCGGCAAAACTCTGCCAGATCAGGGCCGCCCGCTCCGCCCGTGCGACCGGCAGGCATGTCGCGTGGCGATGGCAGGGATTGGACATCTCGGGGTTCCGGATGGTTCGTCGCAGGCGTACGTTGAACGGGACAGGGTCGGGTCGTTCGGCCCGCCACCTGACGGGAGAGGGGATCCGTGCACGACGTAGATGTCTGCTTGAGCGCGC
>DASUEW010000845.1:0-5256 GCA_036274875.1 Ilumatobacteraceae bacterium | reverse complement strand
CTCATCCTCGCGTCCGTGTTCACGCCGCTGCGGAAGTGGCTCGAAGGAATCGTCGAGCGCCGCTTCAAGCCAGCGGCAGCCATCGCGCACGCGCAGCCGGCCCTCGCCGCGGCAGATGGGCCCGAGTGGGACGCTCGCGTCGCCGCCGTCGCTCGGCGAGAGATCCGTGCCGAGCTCGATGCCCGCGCCGCGTCGGGACCCTCGCCGAATTCGGGCATCTGACCGGTCCGGCCGGACCTATACTCGCGCCGTGAAACCCAATCCGCCCTACATGGCCACGGTGGTGATCGCCGTCGTGCTGATGTTGATCGGCCTGTCGCTCGACGGCACGCTGTTCGCGATCGCGGCCCTCAACGACGTGGTCGCCAACGTGCTTTCGACGGTCGGAATCGCCGTGGGCCAGGGCTTCGCCCGCCTCCTCATCGTCGCGTCGCCGACGCTCCTGATCGTCGGCTCGCTGGTGCGCGGGCTGTGATCCGCAATCGCAGCAACCAGGCGCCGAAGACCGCGACCATCCTGGTTGCCGCCGTGCTGACGGTGTTCGCGGCGCTGGTGTTCTTCACGAGCCTGGTGCCGGCCACGATCCTCGGCTTCGCCGCCGCCACCCTGGCGCTCTACGCCGCAATCGCGGCCTTCGTGCTGCTGCTGCTCGGGGTCTTCATCAAAGGCCTCTAGACGGCGCGGGTGTATGGTGGGGGAGAGTCAGGGACGTCTGGGGGCGCCGGGCTCCACAGGAGCGCAAGCCGCATGTCTGCGGTCCGCCGCTGACATGAAAGAGTGACCGCCGTCCGCGTCTCCGCCAACCTGCACCGTATCCTCGCCGTCGCCCTCTTCGCGACGCTCGTCGGGCTTCCGGCCGTGGCGCCCGGCCGCGTCCTCGCCGGTCCGCCCTCACTGACTGGGGCCGAGGTCTCGGCGGCGGTCCATCACGACGTCTCGCCCCCGCTCAGCCATCTGGGTCCGACCGCCCCGTCCGCTGCGACGCTGCGCGAACGGCCACTACGGTTCACCGGGCCGGGAAGCAGCCCGAACCAGCCGGACGGCGCGGTGCAGGCTCCCGCCGGCACCCAGGTCGCCACGACGGCCGGCCTCAACTTCGCCGGCGTCGGCAAGGGCGACTATGGCTTCAGCGTTCTGTACTCGCCGCCTGACACGAACGGCGCCATCGGCGCGACGCAGTACGTCCAGTGGGTGAACACGTACCTGGCCGTCTTCGACAAGACCACCGGCGCGATCGCTGCCGGCTTCCCGAAGGCCGGGAATGCGGTCTGGTCCGGCTTCGGCGGCGGCTGTCAGACGAACAACGATGGCGACCCGATCGTCCAGTACGACAAGGCCGCGAACCGCTGGATCCTCACCCAGTTCTCGGTGTCGACGACCCCGTACCTCCAGTGCGTGGCCATCTCAACCAGTCCCGATGCCACCGGGACGTACTACCGCTACGCGTTCAACTACGGGAGCACGCAGTTCAACGACTATCCGAAGCTGGGGGTCTGGTCGGACGCGTACTACGTCACCTTCAACATGTTCACGAGCTTCTTCATCGGCCCCAAGGTCTGCGCCTGGGATCGCGCCGCGATGCTGGCCGGCACTGCCGCCACCCAGCAGTGCTTCCAGCTGAGCAACGCCTATGGCTCCATCCTGCCGGGAGACCTTGACGGCGCGACTCCGCCACCGGCCGGTTCCCCGAACCCGATGCTGAGCCTGGGCTCCAACTCGCTGAACCTGTGGCGGTTCCACGTGGACTGGGCGACGCCGGCGAACACCACGCTGAGCGGCCCGGTCAACCTCGCCGTGGCGTCGTTCAGCCGCGCCTGCAACGGGAGCAACTGCGTCCCACAGCCCGGCACGACGCAGAAGCTCGACTCGCTCGGCGACCGGCTGATGTACCGATTGGCGTACCGCAACCTGGGTGACCACGAGTCGCTCGTCGTCAATCACTCGGTCAGCGTTGGCGGCTCGGCGGTCAGCTCCGTCCGCTGGTACGAGCTGCGGAACGCGGCCGGCTCGACGATCGGAAACGCGACACCGGTCGTCTATCAGCAGGGAACTCTTGCCACGGCCGATGGGATCCATCGCTGGATGGGCAGCATCGCGATGGACGCCTCGGGCGACATCGCAGTGGGCTACAGCGCCTCCAACGCCTCGCTCTTCCCGTCGATCCGATACACGGGTCGGACGCCGATCGATCCCCTGGGCACGATGCAGGCCGAAACCATCATCCAGGCCGGCTCCGGGTCACAGCTGCAGAACCTCAGCCGCTGGGGCGACTACAGCGCGATGACCATCGATCCGGTCGACGATTGCACGTTCTGGTTCACGAGCGAGTACCTCAAGGCCAACGGGACGTGGAACTGGAGCACGAAGATCGCGTCGTTCACGTTCCCCGGATGCAGCACGACTCCGCAGCCGACGCCGACGCCCAGCCCGACCCCGACGCCCGGCCCCACGCCGACGCCCAGCCCGACCCCGACGCCCGGACCGACGCCGACGCCGACGCCTACACCGACACCGACGCCCAGCCCGACCCCGACGCCCTCAGGGAACTTCGCGATCACGGCCTCACCCCAGACCCGGTCGATCGTGCATGGCGCGACCGCCACCTACACGATCACGATCACGCCGAGCGGCGGGTTCCTCGGGCCGGTGGCCTTGAGCGCGAGCGGCGTCCCGGCGGGCTCGAACGCGACGTTCACGCCGAGCTCGACCTCGAGCACGTCGACGCTCACGGTCGCGACCGCGTCAACGCCGGCCGGCAGCTACGTGCTGACGATCACGGGTGTGAGCGGCAGCCTCACCCACACGACGAGTGTGACGCTCAAGCTTCGGTAGGCGTCGTCGGCTGCCATGCGAGTCTCCAAGTCCCGCCTGAATGCACGTTGACGCCGGGGAACCCGGTCCCTACAGTCCTCTGACCGTGCGTCGCAGACTCGGCACCGCCGCAGTCGCGCTGGCCTTCGTTGGGTCGGTCCTGGTCCTGCGCGGCGTGGCCCCGGTGGCTGCGTTCGGGCCCGGGGACGTCACGCCGCCAACCGTGCTCGTGGCCGGCGAGATCATCGGCCCGCACACGCCGCTCAACGACGTCGTCGTCGGCTTCGACGACGTCCTCGACCCGACGACCATCCCGTCCGGCGCTGACCTGGCGGACTTCGACGTCGAGGTCGACTTCGTTCGCAACAACGTGACCTCGGCCCAGCTGACCCATGTCGGCTTCGGCTCGCCCGAGCAGATCAACAGCTTCGTGACGTTGTTCCTCGACCACCCCATCACGGACGGCTCGACGGTGACCGTCGCCTACAGCCCGGGCGACCACCCGATCAGGGATCAGGCCGGTAACGCCGCCCAGGCAAGCGGCGAGATCGGACTCGCGGCCACGGAGATCCCGACGTTCGAGGTCATCGCCGCCATCGTCGACGGCTACTTCGGTGCGAACCATCTCGGTCTGCTGCTGCCGGATCCGATCGCCGGCCCGCTCCCCGCCGCTTCCGCCTTCTCGGTTCGCCGCAACACCGATGCGGCCGTTTCGCCGACCAGCGTCAGCATCTTGCCGGAGTTTGGTGGGCGCATCCTCGATCTCGCACTGCCGTTCGGGTTCGTCACGGATGACGGGGCGGTCATTACCTACACCAAGCCTGCGACGAACCCGCTTCGGAACGGCTTCGGGGACGAGGCGCCCGGCTTCACCGACACCGGCGCGTTCCTCGCGCTCGTGACGGCCGACTCGACGACTGACTCGACGTCCGTGACGGTCGGTACCGGCGGGAGCGCCTCGACCGACACTGGCGCGACCGGCACGACCGCCCAGGACCCGCTGGCGACAACCGTGACGGTCCCCGCCTCCGCCACGATCTCGATCTCGGAAGGCAACACGACGACCGCGCCGACGAGCGACCTTACCTTCCTGGATCAGTCGGTCGAGATCAGCGTCGTTCCGGCTGGCACGATCGCCAATCCAATCGTGCTCGACTTCAAGTTGGACGGCTCGGTCCTGGAGGCCTTCGGTGCGGACGAACAGACGCTCGACATCTTGCGCAACGGCGCGATCGTGCAGGGCTGCAGTCCAGACTCGGATGGCACGGCAAGCCCCGATCCATGCTTGGCTTCGAGGACCCGCGTGCCGTCATCCGGCACCCCTTGGTACGCAGAGTTCGTGATCCGGACCTCTGCGGCGAGCGAGTGGACGTTCGCCGTCGGGAGGTTCCGCGCGCCGGTCGACGCGCCGCCCATCGTGAACACGGTGGCCGCCGGCCGTGGCGTCCCCGTCAAGTTCGGCCTCGGAGGAAACCTCGGCCTGAACATCTTCGCGACCGGCTATCCGAAGTCGCAGGCCGTTTCCTGCGACACCAAGGCGCCGAGCGATGCGGTCGAGGCGACGGTCACCGCGGGCGCCAGCGCCCTCTCGTTTGACTCGGCGACGCAGACGTACAGCTACGTCTGGAAGACCGAGAAGAGCTGGTCCGGGACTTGCCGGCAGCTGATCCTGAAGTTCATCGACGGCACGACGCGGATCGCGGTCTTCCGCTTCTCCTAGGCGGCGCTGACCCACGCCCGCGCGAGCTTGGCGCTCGAGCTCCGCTAGGGAGCACCTCGCGCATCGAGGACATCTCTCGCCTCGAGCAGGTCGACGGTGGCGAAACCCTCGGTGAACGTGGCGTAGACCGGGCCGAGAATCTCGGTGGCAGCGTCGGGCTTGCCCTCGACAAGCCGGAGACGGCCCAGCCTGGTCGCCGCGCGGAGCTGCGGCATTCGCGCGTTCAGCTCGCCCGCTCGGTCGAAGGCCAACCGATACCACGGCTCGGCGTCGGAGATCCGGCTGGCGTCGTCGGCCGCGATGGCTGCGAGCAGGTCGCCTTTCAGGAGGTGCAGCTCGGGCGACATCGTGTTGTCCGCGCCCAGGATCTCGATCGCGCCATCGAGCAGACGGAGGCCGTCTGCCGGCCGCCCGGCCGCGTGGCTGGCACGTGCGTTCACGAACAACAGGAACGGCCAGAAGATGGGAGGCGACCGGAGCTCCCGGTACAGGTCCATCCCGGCAGCGATGTCGGCGAGCCCATCCGCGAACCGGCCGAGGCCGACTCGCGCGGCTCCAAGGAGGCAGCTTCCCGCAGCCGTCCAGATCCGGAAGCCGTGCTCCTCGGCGACCTCCAGCAGCTCGAGCGCGAGATGGTGTGCGGCCTCCGCGTCGCGACGCCAGAGACGGAGCAGGCCGGCATGGAAACGCGCATAAGCGGACGTGAATGGGTGCTGGAGCTCGAC
>DASUEW010000844.1:0-9902 GCA_036274875.1 Ilumatobacteraceae bacterium | reverse complement strand
GGCCGCTCGCCCGTCACGCACGCAGTGAGCAGGAGAGCGCCGGCCACGGCGATGGCAGCCGAGCGGACGGCCCAGACCACGGCGCATCCGGCGGCCATGAGGACGGCCAAGAGGACGGCAGGGGTGCGCTTGGCGGGCATGGCGCCGTCAGCGTAGGCCGTTACCCTGCCCGCCTGTGATTCAACTCGACGCCGCCACGGTGTTGCTGCAGTGGGCGGTCGGGGGGATGCTGTTCTGCTGGTTCACGACGCGCCGGCGGGAGGTCGGACCGGGATACGGCTGGCTGCTGCGAGCGACGTACTTGTTGCTGGCCGTCGGTGCGGCGATCGCCGGTTTCAGGTTCGCGACGGTCGCCGTCCGGGAGGCTGCCGCGATCGGTGTCGCGTTCGCGTGCGCATGCGCGCTCGCGACGTCCGTCGCCCTCCGTCGCGCTGGTGTGCGTGGACAGCGCGCGGAGCACGATCGCCGGACGTTGCGCGTCGCGGCGATGACCGGGATCGACCGCGGCGATCGCGACGACGACCAGCGCGTCGGCCGCGAGTTCCCGCCCGTGCTCGATCTGATGCCCGTCGCGGTGGGGGCAGTGGGGCTCCTGGCGGCTGCGCTCGACGCCGGCGGCAACTCGGCGGTCTCGCTCGTGCGGACGTTCGCCGGCGCGGCGTTCCTCGGCGCCGTCACCGACGCGATGCTGCTCGGGCACTGGTACCTCGTCCAGCCTGGCCTCCCCCGACGCCTGCTGAACGAGATCGTCACCGCGGTCGCCTGGGTCTGGCCGATCGAGGTGCTCGCGCTCCTGCTCCCGACGGGCATGTTCAGCGTGTGGTCGGGCACGGTCGACGACGGTTGGGGCGGAATGCTCGGTTGGATCTGGGGGGCGTGCGCGGTCACGACGATCGCGCTCGTGTTCGTCACGCGAGCGGCGCTGCGCGAGCGCGAGTACTCGGCGGTGATGGCCGCGACCGGCCTGCTCTACCTGGCGATCCTCACCGCGTTCGGCACCGACCTCGTCGCCCGCGCGGTGCTCGACGGTTGATCGATGCCCCGGTTGGGGCAGACTATGCGGCATGCCACGACCGGTTTGGACTGGGACGATCTCGTTCGGGCTCATCGCGATCCCGGTGAAGCTCTTCCACGCGGTGCAGCGCAAAGGTGTGTCGTTCAACCAGCTCGACGACCGCTCGATGTCGCGCATCAAGTACAAGAAGGTGTCGGCGAGCGACGGCGAAGAGGTGCCCGACGAGCACATCGTCAAGGGCTACGAGGTCTCGAAGGACCGGTACGTGGTGGTCGACCCCGACGAGCTCGAGCCGTTCATCCCCTCGGCCACGAAGACGGTCGACCTCGAGGAGTTCGTCGATCTCGCCGACATCGATCCGGTCTACTTCGACTCGGCCTACTTCGTCGCTCCCGGCACCAACCCCAAGCCGTACGTGTTGCTGGCACGGGCGATGGAGGAGAGCGGCAAGGTCGCCATCGGCCGGTTCGTGATGCGCAACAAGCAGTACACGGCGGCGATCAGGGCGCAGGACGGCCGGCTGGTGATGTCGACGTTGGCGTATGCCGACGAGGTGATCGATCCGGCGACGATCGACGAGCTCGACGGGCTCGACGAGATCGATGTGAGCCCGAAAGAAGTGAAGATGGCAGAAGCGCTCGTCGCATCGCTGACCGCCGACTTCGAGCCCGAGAAGTACCGCGACGAGTACCGCGAGCAGGTGCTCGACCTCATTCGCATGAAGGCCGCCGGCGAGGAGTTCGAGGTACCCGAGGTCGTCGCGGAGAAGCCGAAGGTGGTCGATCTGATGGCTGCGCTCGAAGCGAGCGTGAAGGCGGCCAAGCAGGCACGCGGTCGCCACCCGGCGGCGGCTGCGGCCACCAAGACGGTGGCGAGGAAGAAGAAGTCTGCGTGAGCGTCGGCGTCGAGACCGACGTCGACGGCCGGCGCTTGACGCTCTCGAACCTCGACAAGGTGCTCTACCCGTCGGGGTTCACCAAGGCGCAGGTGATCGACTACTACGCGCGCATCGCGCCGGTCATGGTGCCGCACCTCCGTGGCCGGTGCCTGACGTTTCGCCGGTACCCGAACGGATCGGACACGACCGGGTTCTTCGAGAAGCGGTGCCCGTCGCACCGGCCCGCGTGGGTCGACGTCGCGACCGGTCCTGGCGACCGTCGCGGCGGCGTCGACTACTGCCGGATCGAGGAGCGGGCGTCGTTGGTGTGGGCAGCGAACATGGCCGCCCTCGAGATCCACGCGCCGATGGCGCTCGCGGCCGACCTCGACGTGCCCCGGCAGCTCGTGTTCGACTTCGATCCCGGTGCGCCGGCGACGATCGTCGACTGCTGCCAGATCGCGATCGCCGCTCGCGACGTGCTCGCCGCCGTCGATCTCGTGGGGTGGTGCAAGACGTCGGGCTCGAAGGGTCTGCAGATGTACGTGCCACTCAACACCGACGACGCAACACACGAGGGCGCCGCCGACTTCGCGCTCGCCGTCGGCCAGGTGCTCGAGCAGCAGATGCCGCGCCGTGTCACGACGGTGATGGCGAAGGTCGAGCGACCCGGCAAGATCTTCGTCGACTGGAGCCAGAACGCGTTCCACAAGACGACGATCGCGCCGTACTCGCTCCGCGCCCGCCCCGAGCCGACCGTGTCGACACCGGTGGCGTGGGACGAGATCGAGGCGTGCGCGGGCGGCGACGCGGAGCTGCGTTTCACCGCCGACGACGTGCTCGAACGGGTCGAGGAGCTCGGTGATCTGTTCGCCGATGTGCTGACGGTCGTTCAGCCGATACCGAATCCAGCTGGTTGACCTGGGCGAGTCAGCCGCGATCGCGATCGCCCGGTTGGTTCGATCCACCGACGTACACGATCGGTGGGCGACGTCGGTTCCCTCGAGGGTTCCCTCGATCCCGTCAGCATGACGTGGAAACGCGGGGGTCAGTTGTCATCATGGACCCGGTGAGCCCCCTGCGCCGGGCGGTAGTGACCGTCGGGATCCTGTTCTGTGCGTCATGTGCACCGGCGCGGGCTGCCGTTCCACCTGAGCCGTCGCTCGTCGCGGGGGAACGCGCGGATGCGAGCACGACGACGACGATTCGCCGGACGACCCCGACGTCGAGCACCGTGCGGCCACCGCGAATGGCCGGCGGTTCGAGGTCGGCGACTACGACGTCGACATCGACGACGTCGACGTTGCCCCACCCGACCGGATGGGCCGGGTTCGACGAGATCGTCAGCTACGACCTGCTCACCCACGGCGACACATCGGCGTCCGTGGCGGTGATGATCGAAGGCGAGCTGGTGCACGCCTCGGCGTTCGGCGTGCGCGTCGCCGGCACGTACGACCTCACCGAGCCCGTCGACCGCTTCAGGATCGCCAGCGTCTCGAAGGTGATCACCGCGATCGTGACCCTGCAGCTCGTCGAGGACGGCCTGCTGGCGATCGACGAGCCCGTCGGGGAGCGAGTCGCTTCGTACCTCGGCGTGACGGCCAGTCCGACGGCCGCGCAGATCACCGTCGAACAACTGCTCAGCCACACGTCGGGTTTCGGGACGTTCTACACGGCCTTCTTCCAGGGTGGGGCGACGTCGTGCCCGGATGCCGCCCGGCAGGGCATCACGAGCCGCTCGGGCGGCAGCGGCTACGGCTACAGCAACATGAACTACTGCGTGCTCGGCATGCTGATCGAAGCGGTCACGGGCCTGCCGTACGAACAGGCCGTGTACGAGCGGTTGCTCACGCCGCTCGGTATCACGGGGATGCGCCTGGCGTCGACGTTCGATGTCGGACCCGACGAGGTGCTCCACGCCTCCGAGCCCGGCCGCACGTACATGGAGACGCTCGGCGGGGCGGGCTCATGGATCGCGACACCGACCGACATCGTCAGGATCGTCGACTCGCTCAACCCGGGCGGACCGGGCTGGCAGCCACTGAGCGACGAGATGGCGATCCGGATGCGGCGCGGTCGCTACGGCATCTCCGGTGTCGCCGCGTCGTACGGGCTCGGTCTGTTCAACTTCGCCGACGGATCGTTCGGTCACACCGGCACGATCGAGAGCACGCACGCGATGGTGGTCGCCCGCCCCGACCGCATCACCTGGGCGCTGATGGTCAACGGCGAGTACCCCGGCGACACGAGCGACCTGAAAACGATCGTCGACAACGCCCTCGACGTCGCCTTCGACTGAGAAAAGCCGAACTGTCTGCTTCATTCGGCGCGTGGCTTCATCTGACGCAGACAGTTTGGGGGGTGTTGCCGTTCTGTCTGCTTCATTCGGCGCGTAGCTTCATCTGACGCAGACAGAACCGGGGGTTGTGGGTTCGTGTGTCAGTGGATCTGGCGGTCGAGGCCCTGCCAGAAGGGTTCGCGCAGCTTGAACTTCTGGAGCTTGCCGGTGGCGGTGCGGGCCAGCTCGGTGCGGAACTCGACGCGCTTGGGGCACTTGTAGCCGGCGAGCTTCTGACGGCACCAGGCGATCACCTCGTCCTCGGTCAGCTCGCTGCCCGCCGCCTTGACGACGAGCGCCGTCACCGCCTCGCCCCACTTCTCGTCGGGGATCCCGATCACGGCGACCTCGGTGACGTCGGGATGCTGGAAGATCGCGTCCTCGACCTCGATCGACGAGACGTTCTCGCCACCGGAGATGATGACGTCCTTCTTGCGGTCGACGATCGTGACGTAGTTGGTGTGGTCGATCGTGCCGCCGTCGCCGGTGTGGAACCAGCCGTCGACGATCGCCGACGCAGTCGCATCCGGCTGGCTCCAGTAGCCCTCCATGATCATGTTGCCGCGGGCGAGGAGCTCGCCGCTGCTGTCGACG
Organism: Ilumatobacteraceae bacterium; assembly: GCA_036274875.1. Classification (GTDB taxonomy): domain Bacteria; phylum Actinomycetota; class Acidimicrobiia; order Acidimicrobiales; family Ilumatobacteraceae; genus JALOLG01. The sequence goes on along the minus strand of DASUEW010000844.1, from coordinate 5,078 downwards.
GCCATCTCGCAGCCGAGCGCCGGCCCGCCGGCGCGGTTGAGCATGACGGCTCGGTCGGCAGGTGACAGGTCGTCGTACTCGGCGCGCGTCCGGTTCATCGTGAGCAGGGGCGTGGTCTCGGTGAGGCCGTAGATCTGTACGAACTCCCAACCCAGCTCGGTCTCACACCGCTCGATGGTGCGCGTCGGCGGCGGCGCGCCGGCGACCGCGATCCGGGCCGTGCCGTTCCCCGGGATCGGCCCCGACCACTCGCTCGCGGCGTCGAGGACCATGTTGAGCACGGCCGGCGCGCCGCACATCAACGTGACGCCGTGCTCGTCGACGCGGCGCAGGATCTCGGCGCCGTCGACCTTGCGCAGGATCACGTGCTTGCCGCCCATCCCGGTCACTGCGTACAGCATCCCCCAGCCGTTGCAGTGGAACTGGGGGAGCGTGTGCAAGTACGTGTCGCGATCGCTCACGCCCATCTGCCAGCCGAAGACCGCGGCGTTGAGCCAGATGTTGCGGTGGGTGAGCTGGACGCCCTTGGGACGCGCCGTCGTCCCCGACGTGTAGTTGATGGTGGCGGTCGCGTCCTCGTCGCCCTTCCACGGCTGCGGTTCGACACCGAACTTCATCAGCACCGCGTCGCTCTCGGCACTGATGACCATCGTGCGCTCGCACTCGACGCCGGAGAGCGAGTCGGCGAGCTCGGGGTCGACGAGCAGGAGCCTGGAACCGGAGTGCTCGACGATGTACGCGACCTCGTCGGCGACGAGTCGGAAGTTGATCGGCACGAGGATGCGCCCCGATCCCGACACGCCGAACAGCGCGGTGAGCAGTCGCGCCGAGTTGTGCGACACCATCGCGATCCGTTCGCCTTGGGCGATCCCGAGCGCATCGAGGCCGGCCGCCAGGCCCCGTGCCCGCTCGACCATCTCGCGGTACGTGATCGAACCCCACGACTCGGCGGGCTGGTCGACCTCGTCGACGATGGCTGTGCGGTCGGGATAGAGCAGCTCGGCCCGGCGGAGGAAGTCGTTGACCGTGAGCGCAACCTTCATGGGGCGAACGCTATTCCGTCGTCGTCGACGACAGGGAGGTGAGCGAGGTGAGCGAGGTGAGCGGCCATGGTCGCTCGCGTTCGACGGTGAGGGCCAGGTCGAGGAGCAACGGCTCGGAGAAGTGACGCCCGATCACCTGGAGGCCGATCGGCAACCCGTCGACGAAACCGGCCGGGATCGAGATCGCCGGATTGCCGTGCAGGTTGGCGGGGAACGTGAGCAGGCCGTTGTTGCCGGCGCCGGCTTCGATGCCGCCGAACGTCGACGGGAGCGGGCCGTCGGCGGCGAACGCGACGTCGGGGTTGCTGGCCGTGATCACCAGGTCGACCCCGCCGTCGCTGACGTCGAAGATGCGCGCCATCGCCTCGTTGAGCTCGGTGCGGCGGCGTTCGATCCGGGCCCGTGCGTCGGCCGAGTACAGGCCTTCGGTGCGTTCGAGCCCGGCGCGGATCTCGGGTGTCAGATCGCCGGCGCATGCCGGCCAGAGCTCGCCGAGCTCGGACCCGATCGCGATCATGCCGCTGATCGACCAGGCGGCCCCCATCCGCGGCAGCTTCGTATCGACTCCGTCGACGCGCACGAGGCCACAGTCGGCGATCAACCGCTCGGCGGCTTCCTCGAGCAGTTCCCACATGACCGGCGACACGGTCGCGCCGCCCCAATCGGCGACGACCGCGACGCGCATCCCGTGGAGCTCGTCGAGATGGGTGCCGAGGCCGTCCTCCCAGCCGTCCGTGCGAGCGAGGCTCAGCGGATCGCGGGCGTCGTGACCGTTGCAGACGTCGAACCAGCGAGCCGTGTCCCTGACCGACCGCGAGAGGCACCCGACGACGACCGTCAGGTTCCCGTACGCCGCCATCGGCGACAGCGGGATGCGGCCGAACGTGCTCTTGAGTCCGACCAGCCCGCAGAAGCCGGCTGGGATCCGGATCGATCCGCCACCGTCGCCGCCCGTCGCCAGCGTGACGATGCCGCCGGCGACCGCGGCTGCGGTGCCACCCGACGAACCTCCGGGCGTGCGCCCGTGTTCCCACGGGTTGTGTGTCGTGCCGTGCAACACGGTTCGCGTGACGTTGACGCCACCGAACTCCGACGCCGTGGTCTGGCCGACGAGCACGGCGCCACCCCGGTCGCGGATGCGCTCGACGTTGACGCTCGTGTACCCGGCGACCCGGTCCCTGAACGGGACGCACGCGTCGGTGTACGGCCACCCGGCGACGGCGTCGAGCTCCTTGACACCGATCGGGACCCCACCGAACGGCAGGTGCACGTCGGCCCGCGCCGCGGCCCGCTCGGCGTTCTCACGGTCGAGGTGGCAGAACGCGTTGAGGTCACTCGCGTCGATCGCGTCGTACGTCGCTGCCAGCTCCTCGGCCGGTGACCGCTCACCTCGGCGGAACGCCTCGACGAGTGAACACGCGTCACCTTGCCATGTCTCGATCCCCATGACGTCGACCGTAGCCGTCGGGAGCGCAGACGGCCGATCGTTACAGTCGGCGCCATGACGCGCACCGTGCGACCCGGCATGACCGTGCCCCTCCCGGGGCCGCTGCACAGCCACCGCGAGAAGCTGGCCGAGCTCGCCGACCTCGGCTACACCGACATCTGGTCGGCGGAGTCCGACGGAGCCGACGGCTTCACACCGTTGGCCCTGGCCGCCGCGTGGGAGCCGCGCCTGCGACTCGGCACGGCGATCATCCCGGCCTTCACCCGGTCGCCGGCGTGTCTGGCCCAGTGCGTGGCCTCGCTGGCCGACGCCGCTCCCGGACGCTTCGCGATCGGTGTCGGTTCATCGAGCAACGTGATCGTCGAACGCTGGAATGGCGTGCCGTTCGTCGAACCGTACAAGCGCGTTCGCGACGTCGTGCGGTTCCTGCGCGACGCGTTCAGCGGCGAGAAGGTCGCCAAGTCGTACGACACGTTCGAGATCCAGGGGTTCCGCCTCGGCGTGCGACCCGAGCACTCGCCACCCATCCTCGTGGCCGGACTGCGCGAGGGAATGCTGCGCCTCGCCGGCCGTGAGGCGGACGGGGCGATCATCAACTGGCTGTCATCGGGCGATGTTCGGCGCGTGGCCGGCATCGTGAACGACGCGGCCGGCGGTGCCGAGCGCGAGATCGTGGCGCGCATTTTCGTGTGCCCGAGTGATCGGGCCGACGTGGTGCGCGAGTCTGCCAGATTCGCGATCGCGGCCTACATGAACGTGCCCGTGTACGCCGCCTTCCACGCGTGGCTCGGCCGGGGCGAGGTGTTCGGGCCGATGTGGGAAGCATGGAAGGCAGGCGACCGCAAGGCGGCGCTCAAGGTGATACCCGACGAGGTGGTGGACGACCTCATCGTGCACGGGAGTCCGGCGTCGTGCCGGGCTCAGATCCAGGAGTACTTCGACAACGGCGTGACCACCAGTTCGCTCGCCATCATGCCGCTCGATCCCGAGCTGTCGCATTGGGACGCAGTCCGGTCACTCGCCCCGACGGCCCAGTAGATCGCCCGCGCTGAGGAAAGGGACACGTACGGCGACGCGACCAGGGCGGCTCACGCGTCGGCGGGCGGCAGCGGCACGAGCCGGTCGAACGCGAGACCGCTCGACCCCTCGCCGCGCCCCACGGTCCGCGAGGCGCCGACCCACAGCACGGCCCGACCGCCCACGGCGCGCGTGCGTTGGAACGAGTGCACCACGACGGTCCCGGCCCGGCCGACCTCCTCCTCGTGCAGGAAGTACGGCTGCACCGGATCTCCCGGCGCCACGTCCCGCCCGACGCGCAGCAGCGCGGTGCGCGGTTCGACCGGCACGGTGACGAGCCCCGGGACGATCCGCGGCATCGCGGCTCGCTGGAGCTGGATCTGGCGGTTCGAGCCCTCCACGTGAACCGGCACGAACGGGATCCAGTGCTCGGGCACCGACGTCATCGCCTCGTAGCGCACGTCAGCGACGCGGGGCTCGCCAGGATCCACCGGCGGCACCGCGTCCCCGAGCCGCCGGAAGTACGCCGCCGTCTGCGCGGCCGACAACCCACCCGGCATCCCGCCGCCGGCGCCGGACGGGATCGTCCGCTCGAGTCCCCACACCATGTTCGCCATCTCGTCGCGCACGAGCGCGACTTCCTCGAACGCCGGCCCGTCTTGCACCTTCGCTGCCACGGGCAGCACGAGCAGCGAGGTGTCTGCCTCGCCCGCACCGACGAGCGACGAGGAGAACATCGACCAGCGCTGCCAGGTGTCGTCGTCGCCCGAGCCGGCCGGCGGGATCCAGTACCGCTCGCCGAACACGTTCGTCACGGCGAGCCCGCGCACCTTGGCGATCGACCCGACGGGCATCGGCAGCTGCGTGAGGAACCAGTCGTTCGCGAACACGAGCGCGAACTCCACGAACAGCATGGTCGCGATGTCCGTCGTGGCCGCGTCGACCGCCCCGAGGTTCGTCCGACCGTCCTCGAACGCCCACCAGCGGGTGGCCGGCATGCCCTCGAAGGACACGGGCGAGGGGACGGTCGCCGACAGCGTTTCGACGACGACGCCGGGGGCCGGCTGGTCCAGCGGTGTGGAGTCCTCCGCGTCGAGGTCGAGGTGCCACCAGTCGAGACGGCCACCGTGGTACTCGCGGGCCGCGTACCGCCGGGCCGAGCCGTCCGCGTTCGGTGCCGCGGCCCGGAACCGGTACTCCAGGCGCTGCGGGTCCCACGCGTCGACCGCGGGTTCGGCGGCGGGAACGACGAGGTCGCGGAACCACTCGACCAACCGCGCGCCGAGGGTGTCGAGGAACGCCTGGTCGCCGGCGGCGATCCCCGCAACCCCGTCGTAGGGCGCCCCGGGCGGCGTGGCCGTGAGCTGTTCGAACAGCGCGCCGCCGTCGAGCGCGCGCCTGCCTGCCACCGCCGCGAAGGACTGCCAGACGGACGGGTGGGCCGCGAGGCCGGCGTCGGCGGCGGAGTCGGGGTCGGGAGACGGGAACTGGAACGCCTCGCGGAAGTTGGCCGTGTAGTCCGCGGACAGGTCGCCTGCCGCGAGCGCCGCCGCCAGCCACTTCTCCCAACG
>DASUEW010000843.1:0-8976 GCA_036274875.1 Ilumatobacteraceae bacterium | reverse complement strand
CAGGGATCGCTGTCGAAGCCGCGACCCGACGGGTCGAGCAGGAACTTGAAGTAGAAGTCCGTCCTCCGACGATCCGGCGTGAGCGGCTCCGCGCCCATGACGGTGCCGTTGATCTCGACGAACGTGACACCCATCCGCGTGAACGCGCCGCGCACCGCATCGTTCGTGCCGTCAGCCGAACGGACGAGTGTGACGTCGCCGAGCTTCTTCGGCTCGCCGAATGTCTCGCGGCCGCCGACCACCGCCTGTTCAGTGGTCATCGGCATCACCAGCGGGTACCCGCCCACGAGACCGTCGTGCACCGCCTCGACGGCGAACGTGCCGGCCCCGAACGGCGGCCGTCCGCGACCGAGGTCGACCGATGCGAACGTGACGCGCACCAACGGCTCGGCCGACGGCAGGAGCGGCTGCGGCAACACCGCGGCCACTGCGTCCGGGTCGGTCTCGTAGACCGCGGTCAGCGTGGTGGCCCACGTCTCGACCGATGTCGCCTCGAGCTCACGGTTGCGCAGCTGCTCGGGTGAGCGCCCGCCGTACCTGATCCTGCTCATCGATTCCCCCTTCGTCTCCTTGACTCGCGACACGACGATCGGTGCCGCTCAGCCCGCTGCCGCTCCGTACCCGGCGAGCGCCGGGCACTTCTCGGCGTACGTCGGCACGTCGCCGGGCAGCAGCGGCACGTCGACGTCGCCCACCCGTGGTCCGATGCGATCCGCGATAGGCCGCAACGCATCGAGATCGAAGCCGTACAACTTGGCGGCATTGCCCCCCAGCAACGCCGCGGCCTCGTCGTGTGGCACCCCGGCGAACGCGGCACGAAGCGCCTCGGGTGTGAAGGGAAAGCTGGACTCCTTGTGCGGGTAGTCGCTCCCCCACATGATGCGATCGATCCCGACGACGTGTCGCAACGGCACCTCGGCCGGGCGGATGAAGCTGGCCCCGATGTGGCATTGCCTGGCGAAGTACTCGCTGGGCTGCAGCGGCAGCTTGGCCATCACCGGCATGCCCCACACGTGCTCCTGCGAGCCGACGGCGGTCCGCATCCTCGTGAAGAAGTAGTCGAGCCGGCCGAGCTCGTCGGGCACCCACGCCGTCCCCTGCTCGGTGAACACCACCTGCAGGTCGGGGTGACGTTCCAGCGCGCCCGACACGATCAGGTGGGCGAGGGCGCGATGCGACCACCAGGTCACCTCGAGCAGGAAGATCACCGGGTCCTCGACGGTGTCTTCCATCGGTGGGCTGGCACTGCCTCCATGGTTGTTGAGCGGCATGCCGAGCTCGGCGCACACCGCGAACAGTGGGTCGTAGTGGTCGCCCCGGAACAACGGCGGAAGCCCGGAGCCGGGTGGCACGCCCGGCAGCAGCACTCCGCCGGTGAGCCCGGCCGCGTGCGCCGCGCGCACCTCGGCGACGGCGGCGTCGATGTCGTGCAGCAGCACCTGGCAGATGCCCGCCCGCCGGCCGGGCGCGGCGGCACAGAAGTCGGCGAGCCACCGGTTGTGGGCGCGCAGTCCCGCCCAACGATGGTCGAGGTCGCCGTCCGCCAGCGAGGGCGGCTGGAACGTGAGCGACGCCTTGGGGAAGAACGGCGGGATCGTGTTGGGGAAGATGACCTCGGCGACGATTCCATCGCCGTCCATCTCCCGGAGGCGACGGTCCGAATCCCAGTTCCGTGGGCCATCCGGTCCGGTCAGGTCGTCGTACGGGTTCTCGTACGACGCTGCCCACGCATCGAAGTCGTCGAGGTAATCCCGCTCGAGATACGGGCGATACCCCGCGATGTCGGCCCCGGCGTGGCAATCGGCCGAGATCACCAGATAGCGGTCGTCGTGATCCATGATCGCCCTCCGACGGGTCGAGTGGTTGAGCCGGCTGAATAGGGTCGCCCGGACGAAGGGAGCCGAACATGTCGGGCACCGAGCACCTGCAGGTGGAACAGATCGGCCACACGCTGGTCGTGACGATGAACCGTCCGGAGGCGAAGAACGCGCTGAGCTCGGCGATGCTCGCCGGCATGGCCGACGCCTGGGAGCGGCTGAACGCCGATGACGACCTGCGCAGTGCCGTGCTCACCGGCGCCGGGGGATCGTTCTGCACCGGCATGGATCTGAAGGCTGCCGCCGACGACAGCGGCGCCCCGAATGCTTACGCGGATCGCTGGGCCGCCGACCCCGACCTGCACTGGAAGGCCTTGCTTCGCCACCTCCGGCTGCGCAAGCCCCTGATCGCCGCCGTCGAAGGCCACGCCGTGGCCGGCGGCACCGAGATCCTGCAGGCAACGCACGTCCGGGTGGCCGGCGAGAGCGCCACGTTCGGTGTGTTCGAGGCGCGTCGGGGCCTTTTCCCCGTCGGCGGGAGCACGGTGCGGTTGCAGCGCCAGATCGGCTACACGGCGGCCTTGGAGATGCTGCTCACCGCTCGCGCCTACACAGCAGCCGAAGCCCATGCGATCGGCCTGATCGGACACGTCGTCGCCGACGGGCAGGCCTTGGCGAAGGCGCTGGAGCTGGCCGAGCTGATCAACGCCAACGGGCCGCTGGCGGTGGAGGCCATCTTGCAGTCGGTGCACGAGACGGCCTCGATGCCAGAGGCCGAGGCGTTGGCTCGGGAGTTCGAGATCGGGTGGCCGATCTTCGCCACCGCGGATGCCAAGGAGGGACCGCGCGCGTTCGCCGAGAAGCGCGACCCGGTGTGGCAGCGGCGCTGACATCTACGGCTTGTCCTTGCCGACGAGCCACATCGCGAAGAACTGTGAGCCGCCGCCATACGCGTGGCCGACCGCCTTGCGAACGCTGTCGATCTGATGCTCGCCGGCGATCTCCATCACCTGCATCGCCGCCTCGCCGAAGCGCAGCATGCCGCTGGCCCCGATCGGGTTCGACGACAGCACGCCGCCCGACGGGTTCACCGGGAGGGATCCGCCGATCTCGGTGACGCCGTCCTCGACCCAGCGCCAGCCGTCCCCCTTCGGCGCGAAGCCGAGGTTCTCGAGCCACATCGGCTCGAACCACGAGAACGGCACGTACATCTCGACGACGTCGATCTCGCCGGCGGGGTCGGTGATGCCGGCCTTGCGCCACAGCTCGGCGGCGCACATCTCGCCGGCGACGGGGCTGACCTGCTCGCGTCCGGCAAACATGGTGGGCTCGCTGCGCATCGCCATTGCCTGGATCCACGCGACCGGTCGGCCGCTGCTCGCGACGTGAGCGTCAGCCGTCGTCTCGTCGGCGAGCACCAGCGCGATCGCACCATCGGACGACGGACACGTCTCCACGAACCGGATGGGATCCCAGAGCATCGGCGACTCCATCGCCTTGTCGAGCGTGAGCCCTACCTCGTGCAGATGCGCATATGGGTTCTTCAAAGCGTTGGCGCGGTCCTTCACCGCCACCATCGCGCCGATGTGGCCGGGGACGTCGTAGCGAGCGATGTACGTTCGCACGATCGGCGAGAAGTACCCGCCGGCTCCGGCGTGGACCGGCATGCCGAACGGGATCGCCACCGACAGCGCCCACATCGCGTTGCCGTCGCTCTGCTTCTCGAACGCGATCGCGAGCACCCGACCGTGCACGCCCGACGTCACGTGCTGCGCGGCGACGATCGTCGTGGAGCCTCCGACCGAGCCAGCGGTGTGCACGCGGAACACCGGCTTGCCGTGCGCAGCCAGCGCGTCGGCGAGCCACAGCTCGGGCATGGCAACACCTTCCAGCATGTCGGGTGCCTTGCCGATGACGATCGCGTCGATGTCGGCCAGGGTGACATCAGCCGACTCGAGCGCCCGGTCGACTGCCTCGCGGACGAGTCCGGCGATCGACACATCGGCCCGGCACGACGTGTGGTGGGTCTGACCGACCCCGATCACTGCACAGCGATTCGCCATCACTCGGCCACCATCACTCACTCACCGTCAATCCCCCGCCAGGACGGCGACGAGGTTCTGTTGCAGGCACGGTCCGCTCGTGGAATGAGCAACGGCCCGATCCGCGACGCCGGCATGCACCCTGTCGGCCGCCTCGGCGAAGCGGATGAGCCCCGCCGCCATCTGCGGGTGCGCGCACAACGCACCGCCACTGGGGTTGACGGCGGTCTGGTCACCGTCGAGCCCGAGGGCGGCCGTGAGCAGCAACTGCTGGTGCGAGTAGGGGGCGTAGAGCTCGGCGACGTCGATGCGGTCGGAGGCCACGCCGGCATGCTGGGCGGCGATGGTCGCCGACGACGACTCGGTGAGCGAGCGAGCACCGAGCCGCTGGGTGTCGATGCGATGGTCGATGCCACGGATCCACGCCGGCCGGGAGCACAGGCGACGCGCGGGGTCGGCGGCGGCAAGGATCACCGCGACCGCACCGTCGGCCGGCAGCCCGCAGTCGTGGGCCCGGAGCGGCTCGACGACGTGCGGTCGGGCGAGCAGCTCAGATGCCGTGGCCGGCGTGCCCCATCCGACGTTCGGGTTGGCGATGCCATCGGCGATGCTGCGCGCCGCCACATCTGCCATGGCACGTTCGGTGACGACCCCAGCATCGATGCACGCTCGCGCCTGCAGGGCGGCGAACGTCGTTGCGCCCGGCCACAGCGGAGCCACCACGTAGGGATCGAGCTGGAGGGTGAGGATGCGGTCGATCGGCCCGGCCGTGGTCTTGCCGTTGGCGAACACCAAGGCCGTGTCGCACTCGCCGGTCTGGATCTTGATCCATGCTTCGTAGAGGGCGAGCGCGCCATCCCCTTCGACGTGGCTCTCGACGATCGGCGGCCAGGCCCCGATCGCATCGACCGCCGACACGAAGCTGAACGGCTGGCCGCTCATGTAGTCGCAACTGCCGTGGCACCAGAATCCGATCTCGTGACGCTCGAGCCCGGCGCGCTGCAGAGCCATCGCGATCGTCGGCGCGATCAGCTCGACCGAGGTGAGGCTCGTGTGCAGTTCCAGCGGCCGCTGAGCGGTCGCCACGATGGCGACGTCCCGGGTCACGAAGTGGCTCGAATCGTGGTTGCGTCGGCGTCGCCGTTGGGACGGAAGTACTCGATGTTCTCGAGCGACGGGCCCCATTCGTCGCGCGGCTTCCACACCGGCTCGACACGCATGCCGATCCGAACCTCGTCGGCCTCGCACTCCTGGATGAGGTGTTGCATCGAGATGTCGGCGCCGTCCAGAACGATCTGTGCCGCGACATATGGGATCTTCACCCGCTGGCCGAGGAACGGCACGTTGACGATGCAGAACGTGGTGATCGTTCCGGCCGGACCCACCTCGACCTCGGCCCCGAGGGGCGTTGCACACCGCGGGCACACGCCGTTGCGCGGCGGAAAGTACACCTGCTCGCACGACGTGCAGCGTCGACCGATCAAACGTCCCTCGAGCAGGCCTTCGAGATGTCCCGACGCCGCCGGTCCAGCGGACCACTCGTAGCGCACGGCGATCGGCTGACGCAGTCGCAGCACCGTGTCAGTGCTCGCGTCACTGTTCTCCGGGCTGCTCACGGTGCGGGGCTCGGTCCGTCGTCGGCCGCGATCAGATCGAAGCAGGCGATGTCGTTGATGCCACCCTGTGGTTGCTGCGACCAACGAACCGCCACCCGTGAGCCGGTGGCGATCGAATCCGCCGCGAGCGCGTCGACTGCGTGGAACATGTCGACGTCGGCTCCGTCGAGGCGAATCAGCGCCCACGCGAACGGATGGTCGAGCGGCTGATCGGGCTGCGGCGCCGATTGCCACGCCCACGACGTGACCGTGCCGTGCTCGCCGACCTGTACCCACTCGGTGCACGCCGCGCCGGTGACCGGATCGAACTCTGCGGGCGGAACGTAGACCCGGCCATCGCTGCCCCGTGTGCCCTCGATCCGCCGGTCGCGCAACGACGTGAAGAAGCGGGCCAGCGTGGCGCCGACCGTTCTCGAGTACGGGTACGACACCAGGAGTGGCGCCGTGAAGCACCCGTCAGCCGCGCGGTGGTACTCGGTCGTCCCCCCTGACATGTGGTGATTTCTAGCATGCCGCACATGGTTTCTGACGAGCCGTCAGAAACGTGTGCTAGGTTCGGTGCCGCATCGACTCGGGGGGAAGTTCAGATGGCTCACCAACCAACTCGCTTCATCGCAGTGCTCACCGCGCTCGTGGTGGCGGCGGGTGCGTGCGGCTCCGACCGCGACGCAACCGAACCATCGACACCTCCGGATTCCGCCACCGCGACGCCAGCGCCCGACGTGACCACGCCGGATTCGACCACGCCGGCCGGCGTCACGACGGACAGCGCCGCCCCCGACACCGGGCTCGACTCTGCACCTGACTCTGCACCCGACACCACCGTTGTGCCGGTTCCGATGTTCGGTGACGCACCATGGCCGTGCGGCCCAGGCGACGGTGGCAACACCGACGATGGCAGTGAGGTCGGTGTCACCGCCGATTCGATCACCATCGCCACCGGCGACGACGCCGGCTACGCCGGTTCACCCGGCCTCTCCCACGAGATCACCGACGCCATGGAGGCGATGGTCGCAACATGCAACGAGCTCGGCGGCATCAACGGCCGGACGATCACTCTGAACTACTACGACGCCAAGCTCTTCGAGGTACCGGCGGCCATGCAGAGCGCGTGCGACGCCGGCACGTTCTTCCTCGTCGGTGAGGGCTGGGCATTCGACTCGAACCAGGAGGAGATCCGGCTCGGCTGCGGGCTCCCGGCGGTGCCCACGTACGCGGTGAGCGCCGCGTTCTCCCATGGCGCCAACGTGTACATGGGCGTCCCCAACCCGGCCGACGAGCTCACGTCCGGGTTCTTCGCCCAGATCGCGGAGCTGTTCCCCGAGGAGTCGAAGCACGTCGCCACGCTCACCGGCGCATTCAGCGCGACGCAGGAGACTCGCGACAAGGTGGTCGAGGTGGCACCCGCCTTCGGCTGGGAGTTCGCCATGACCACACTCGAGAGCAACCCCGTCGGCGAGGCCGATTGGACACCGTTCGTCAAGCAGATCCAGAACTCCGGCGCCGAGATGATCTCGTGGCAGGGCACGTGCCTCCCACACCTGCTGCTCTTCGCCCAGACCGCCAAGGTCAACGGCCTCGACGTCCCGATCGTCGTCGATTCCAACCTCTACACGGCCGAGTGCGCCGAAGCCAACACCGACGGCGCACTCGACAACCTGTACGTCCGGATGTCGTTCGTTCCGTTCGAGGACGCGAGCCAGAACCCCGCAACCCAGGACTACGTCGACCTGATCGCCGAGCACGGGGGCGACACGGCGCTGCTGGGCGTGCAAGCCGTGTCCTCGTTCCTGCTCTGGGCCACACAGGCGTCCGCCTGCGGTGCCACGCTCACACGCCAGTGCGTCCTGGAGAAGCTGGCCGACACGCACTCCTGGACCGGCCACGGGTTGCACGCCGAGACCGATCCCGGAGGCAACCATCCGCCGAAGTGCACCTCGGTCCTCCATCTGGTCGGCGGCGCGTACGAGCGAGTGGTGCCCACCGAGCCGGCCAGTTTCGAGTGCGATGACTCCTGGATCGCCCCCGTCACTTCCACGCCGGCCCTGCTAGCCGCCAAGCTCGACGGCAATCGCATCTCACAGCAGTTCGCGGCGGGGTGACGAGTCCCTCGGCCACCCACGGCGAACCGGGTCGTCCGGCAACCGCTCGCTGAGTTGGCGCAGCCCAGGCCAACGCAAACCAGATGGAGAACTTTCTCGCCTACTCCGTGTTGGGGATCTGCCTCGGGTCGGTCTACGCCATCGCCGCGACGGGACTGGTGGTCACGTACGCCACGTCGGGCGTGTTCAACATGGCGCACGGCTCGGTGGCCACCATCAGCGCGCTCGCGTACTGGCAGCTGCACCAGGAATGGCAGGTCCCCGCCGCCCTGGCCATCGTGTTCACGATCGGTGTCTTCGCACCTGCCGTCGGCATCTTCCTCGAACTGGTGGTGATGCGCGGCCTGCGCGACACGAACGAGGTCACCCGGCTGGTCATCCCCATCGCCGTGCTGCTCGCGATCAACGGGTTGGCCACGTGGATCTGGTTCCACGACGGGAGCCGGGCGATCCTGCCCGAGAAGTTCTTCGGCGAGCGGCACGTCGAGGTTCTCGGCCAAGCCGTCTTCTACCACCAGGTCATCGGTGTCGTGCTCGCGGCTGTGACCGCTGGCGGCCTCTACCTGTTGCTGTACCGGTCGCGGATCGGCGTGACGATGCGCGCCACGGTCGACGATCGGCGCCTGCTCACCCTGAACGGTGGCCGGCCCGACCGGGCGAGCCTTGCCAGCTGGGCCATCGGATCGGCGCTGGCCGGTCTGGCCGGCGTTCTCCTCGCTCCGCAGCAGGGCGCGCTCCAGATCTTCGCCCTCACCCTGCTGGTGTTCGACGCCTACCCGGCGGCCGTTGGTGGGCGGCTGCGCAGCGTGCCGCTCACGTTCGTCGGAGCGATGGTCCTCGGACTGTCGCGCGAGTACTTCGACTGGATCTCCGACGCCGGTCAGAAGTGGCTCGCGCTGCGCAACCTGCGCAACGCGATTCCTGCCGTCTTGCTGTTCGCGGCCCTGCTGCTGTTGCCACAAGGACGCTTGCGAGGGGCCGTCGTCACGCGCACCCGCGAACGGTTCAACGTCCCGACGATGAAGCAGGCCTTCGCGTGGGGAGGCGTGCTGATCGTCTCGGTGGTGATGCTGCAGTCGTTGATGCAGGGTGCGGCCGTCATCAACCTCGCCAACGGCATGGCCTTGTCGCTCATCGCGCTGTCGCTGGTGCTGCTCACCGGATACGCCGGCGAGATCAACCTCGCCGTGTACACGTTCGCCGGCGTGGCACTGATCGTGGCGTGGCAAGTCGACGTCGGCCCCGCTGGCCTCGCAACGCAGGAGTCGCTGTCCGTCTGGGCGATCGTGGTGGCCATGTTCGTCTGTGCGCTCGTCGGTGGGTTGATCGCCCTGCCGGCGCTGCGCTTGAGCGGTCTCTACCTGGGTCTGGCCACGTTCGCGTTCGGCATCATCGTCTA
>DASUEW010000842.1:0-5558 GCA_036274875.1 Ilumatobacteraceae bacterium | reverse complement strand
CAACGGTCACGGCGAACTGGACCGGGCTCGCAACCGGCACGCAGTACCTCGGCTCCGTGGCGCATGTCGGTCCGGAAGGTCTGCTCGCCAGGACGCTGGTGTCGGTCCAGACCTGACAGCCAATCCCCATCTCGTGAAGTTTCGGCGCCGTAGCGGCGCCGAAACTTCACGAGATCGGATCAGCGGAGGCGTCGTAGTAGAGTTCGCAGTCGTAGTTGCGCGTGTAAGGCATGGCGCGGGAACGTGGCCGCCTTCTCCGGTCGGGAGAGGAATTCAGGCGTGGAGTTGTTGGTGGCGGCCGATGATCGAACCGGAGCGCTCGAAACGGCCGGCGCGCTGGCGCACGACGGTGCCGGCGTCGTCCCGACGTTGACGAGCCTCAGCGACCTGTCGGGCGTCGGCTCGCGCGCCGCGGTTGTCGATCTCGCGACGCGTCACATCGTGGCGGACGCCGCGGCGACTCGGGCCGTGAGCGTCGACTCGATCGGTGCCGCCCGGCACGCCCACAAGATCGACAGCACGTTGCGGGGTAACTGGGCCAGCGAGCTCGTGGCTCGTCACGCCGCGACAGGTCATCCGGTGTTGGTCGTTCCGTCATATCCGGCGCTCGGCCGGACGTGTGTCGGGGGCGTTGTGCTCGACGACGACGTGCCGGTGCACGAGGGCGCAGCCGGTCACGACGTGAGGACACCCGTCAGCAACAGCCGGCCAGCCGAACTGTTACGAGCAGCGGGAGCGCTCGACGTCGTCGGGTGTCACGACTTGACCGACCTGGTCGACTGGCTCGAAGTGCCCGGTGGAATCGCCGTTGCCGACGCGGCCACCGACAACGACCTCGCCGCGATCGCCAATCGGTGGGTCGGCGTCGACGGCGTGCTGTTCGCCGGCACGTCGGCCGCCATCGGTTCGGCGGGGGCACGGCTCTTCGACAACGAGCAGCGGAACGAGCGGCCGGCCGTGCACGGACCGGTCCTCGTCGTCTGCGGCAGCGCCCACCCGCGGGCCGTCGAGCAACTCGAGCGAGCCGCGAACCAGGGGGCGCAGGTGCTACGCGACGACTACGAGCTCGCGGTCGACGTCGTGGCGACCGGGAAGCCCGTGGTCCTCGCGGTGCCGACACCGGTCGAACCATTGTCGGCGGACGAGGCGGCGACGGCGATCGCTGCGCTCGCGCGGGCGGTCTGGACGATCGCCGACACCAACAAGCTCGGTGCGATCGTCGTGATCGGTGGCGATACCGCGGATGCGGTGCTCGGGCCGGAGCGCCTCGACGTGGGCGGGTTGGTCGTCGACGGCACGCCGTGGTCACTTCGGCCCGGACAGGACGGGCCGCTGATCGTCACGCGAGCCGGCGGGTTCGGCGGGCCGGACGCGCTCGTCGAGCTCGTGTGGGGCACCCTGACGCCATGAGCGCCCGGCAGGCGCCGATGGCGATCACCATGGGTGATGCGTCGGGCGTCGGACCCGAGATCGTCCTGCGACGCGCGGGTGACGGTGAGCTGCTCGACGGATCAGCGGTGGTGTACGGCGATGCCGCGATCCTGTCGCTTGGGTGCGAGTTGCTCGGGCTCGATGTCGACGTGCACGCGATCGCCTCGCCCGCCGACGTCGTGCCCGGTCGTCTCGGCGTCGTCGATCTGGAGCGCCTGACGGCCGACCAGCACCGGCCGGGCGAGCTCGACAGGCGGAGCGGCGCGGCAGCGCGCGACTACGTCGAGCGGGCGACCGTCGATGCTCTCGAAGGCCTGGTGGCGGGCGTCGTCACGATGCCGATGAACAAGGAGGCGACGCAGCTCAGCGATCCCGCATTCGTCGGGCACACCGAATTCATCGCCTCGTTGTGCGGCGCGACGAAAGTCACGATGATGCTCACGAGCGGCGACCTCGCCGTGACGCACGTGAGCACGCACTGCTCGTTGCGTGAAGCGATCGACCGCGTGCGACCGGAGCGCGTGCTCGACGTGATCGAGCTGACGGACGCGACACTGCGGCGGTTCCTCGACGTGCCGAGGATCGCCGTCTGCGGCCTCAATCCCCACGCCGGTGAGCACGGCCTGTTCGGTGACGAGGATGTCGAGCACATCGCACCGGCGATCGAGCGGGCGCGGTCGGCGGGAATCGACGCCAGCGGACCGCATCCAGCCGACACCGTCTTCTACCAGGCCGTCCACCAGAAGCGGTTCGACGCGATCGTGTGCATGTACCACGATCAGGGTCACGGTCCGATGAAGCTGCTCGCGTTCGACACCGGGGTGAACGTCACGCTCGGACTCCCGATCGTTCGGACGTCGGTCGACCACGGCACTGCCTTCGACATCGCGTGGAAGGGCATCGCCTTCACCGAATCCCTCACCCACGCCCTCGCCTACGCCCGCAAACTCGCGGCCTAACCGTTCTGTCTGCTTCGTAACGCGCAGGGCGCGATTTCACGCAGACAGTTCGGTGGGGGCGCGGTCGAGGTAGTCGTCCCACTCCCACTCGGTGCCGTGGTCGTCGAGGAGGTCGAGGAAGGGCTGGGCGGGGAGAGCCTCCGGACCGACGATGCCGACGCCCGACCAGACGCCGTGGGCCATCAGCTCGATCGCGACGGCGGGCATCACGGCCGTCTGCCAAACCACCGCCTGGTGGCCGTACTCGCGCATCGACCACGCGTTGTCGACGACGTGGTACACGTAGACCTCGCGTGGCTCACCGTTCTGGCCGATCCCGCGAACCCACGACCCTGCACACGTGCGCCCGCGCATCTTGGTGCCGAGCTCGGCCGGATCGGGCAGGGTCGCGGCGACGACCTCGCGTGGCGAGACCTCGAGCCCTCGGACCGAAACCAGCTTGGTCTGGTCGAGCGACAGCTTGTGGAGCGTCTTCAGGACGTCGATGAACTCCTCGCCGAGCCCGTACTTGAACGTGACCCGCTCGACGTCGATCCAGCGGGGCATCAAGATGACCTCCTCGTGCTCGACGTTGACGCACTGGAGCGGTCCGATGCCGTCGGGGAACGTGAACATCTCGGGCTCACTGAATGGCTCGGTCGTGAACCACCCGCGCTCGCGCTCGTAGATCACCGGTGGGTTGAGGCACTCTTCGATGGTCGTCCAGATCGAGAACGTCGGCGCGAAGTCGTAGCCGTCGACGACGAGGTCGGCTCCGTCCCGGACCCCGATCTCGGAGATCGACGAGAACAGCTCGTCGGCCGCGTAGCGCGCCGCGACATCGGAGAACCCGGGTTCGACTCCCATCCCGACGAGTGCCATGAGACCGCGGTTCTTCCACACCGGATGTTGGGCGAACTGCCCGTCGCCGAGCCGGATGCCGCACTTCTCGTACGGGCGGGTCGGGTGCGGTTCCGACAGGTTCATCGCCATGTCGACGTAGTGACATCCGGCCTGGAAGGCGCCCTCGAGGATCGACGGGTTGAAGCGGGGATCGCAGGCGTTCAGGATCACGTCGGCGCCGACCGTACGGGCCAGTTCGGCCACGGACTCCTCCGACGACGCGTCGATGTGGGCGGCCACGACGCGATCTCCGCGGTCGTTGCACTTCGCGGTCGCGACGGCGGCCTTCGCCCTCGTGACGTCGATGTCGGCGACAGTGATGTGTCGGTAGGCATCACGGCTCGACGCGATCGCCACGAATGCCGAGCCGACCCCGCCGGAACCCACCACGAGGACTCGCATGCGGAGACGTTAACCGTGTGCCCGGATGAGCTGTTCAACCCACGTGCCGCGCGGCGAACCTCACCCGGGTACGGTCCCCGACGATGAGCTCCATCGACCTGCCACCTCCCGGCGTCCGCCTGCGCGCACGTCTCGCGAGGGATGAGCCGATTGTCCTACCGGGCGTGTGGGATGCCCTCTCGGCCCGTCTCGCAGTCGGCGCCGGGTTCGGCGGCGTGTTCGTCTCGGGCTTCTGCGTCTCGGCGAGCATGCTGGCGATGTCCGACGTCGGGCTCGTCACGCAGACCGAGATGGCCGACGTCGCACGCCGCGTCTGCGCCGCCGTCCCCGGCTCGCTGGTGGTGGTCGACGGCGACACCGGATATGGCAACGCCGTCAATGTCATCCGAACCGTCGAGCTGTGGGAGGCGGCCGGAGCGGCCGGAGTGTTCCTCGAGGATCAGGTATGGCCGAAGCGGTGCGGTCACATGGCCGGCAAGCAGGTCATCGCAGTGGATGACTGGCTCGCCAAGCTCCGAGCGGCGTGCGACCACCGCGTGCACCTCCACGTGACCGCGCGGACCGACGCGCTCGCGGTGAATGGCCTCGCCGATGCGATCGAACGGGCCAAGATGTCACGCGACACCGGAGTGGACGCAGTGTTCGTCGAAGCACCCGGGAGCATCGCCGAACTGGAGGCGGTCGCAGCCGCGCTCCCCGACGTCACCCTCGTCGCGAACATGGTCGAGACGGGCAGGACGCCACTGCTCACACCACAGGAGCTTGCGCAACTGGGCTTCCGATTGGTCGTGTCACCGGTGACGGCGATGTTCAGTGCCGTCCACGCGATGCAAGAAGCGTTGGCGACCCTCCGAGATCGCGGCAGCCTCCGCGATCATCTGGACGGGCTCGTGTCGTTCGGCGACTTCACGGATCTCGTCGGCCTGCCGGCGATCGCCGAGCAGGACGCCCGCTATCGGTCGTGATATGGAACGCCGGCCGATGCGTTCGCACTGATACGATTCGCCCCAGCATTTCGAGCGGCCCGCAACAACGGGCCCGGCAACCTGGGTGAACGCTCCAAGGTGCCTCCATCGCTTCGGCCGGCTCCGTCCGGAGGGAGCGGTGGGATGTGGCCGGTTCGTCCGGCAACCCGGCGTTCGTGCCGCTCGCGATGTCCCGATCACACGACGAGATGCGCGCAGAGGAGGCGACGTGACCAGCAGCGAGCCGCTCCCCGTGACCGGGGCATGGCAACCGACTGATCCGCCCGGATGCCGTCGTTTCCTCACGATCGCGGACGATCACCCGTTTGCGCTCGAGAGCGGCGTCGCGCTCCGACACGTGACGATCGCGTACGAGACGTGGGGTGCGCTCAACGAGGATCGCTCCAACGCCGTGCTTGTCTGTCACGCGTGGACAGGCGACAGCCACGCATCCGGCCGCGCTGGCACCGGTCACAACGCTCCGGGGTGGTGGTCCGACGTGATCGGCCCCGGTCTGGCCCTCGACACCGATCGCTGGTTCGTCGTGTGCGCCAACGTGCTCGGTGGGTGTCAGGGTTCGACCGGTCCCGCGTCGACGCACCCAACCGACGGTCGCCCGTACGGCTCTCGCTTCCCCGTCGTCACGATTCGCGACATGGTGCGTGCCCAGGTCCACCTGATGCCACATCTCGGGGTCGAGTCCTGGCACGCGGTCGTCGGTGGATCGATGGGCGGGATGCAGGTGCTCGAGTGGGCGATCACCTACCCGCGCCGGGTTCGCTCGATCGCGCCCATCGCGGCGTGCATGCAGGCCAGCGCCCAGCAGATCGCCTGGGGCGCGATCGGTCGCCGGGCGATCCGTCTCGACCCACGATGGCGCGGTGGCGACTACTACGACGCCGAACCGGGCGACGGCCCA
>DASUEW010000841.1:0-2451 GCA_036274875.1 Ilumatobacteraceae bacterium | reverse complement strand
CCGGCCGTGCTCGCCGAGCCGGCGGCGGGCGCGCTCGATGCAGTCGCGCACGTCCTTGACGCCGGCGGTGACGGCCGACATCTGCTCGAAGGCCCGTTCGGTCGTGCCGGCGATGGCCAGCGCCAGTGTCGTCTTGCCCGTGCCGGGCGGGCCCCAGAAGATCGCCGACGAAAGGCGATCGAGCTCGACGAGGCGACGGAGCGAGCGGCCGGGGCCGACGAGATGCTCCTGGCCGACGACTTCGTCGATGGTCCTCGGCCGGATTCGGGCGGCGAGCGGCGCCTGGGCACGCAGGTGATCCGCGACCGCTGCGGAGAACAGGTCGTCCGTCACCGCGGTCACGCTACCGAGCGTCACGTGGTGTGGCCGCCGCCAGGCGACCCGGCGGCATCGCGCTCGCGGCCCAGAGCCCGCTGATAGCTCGACCGTCTGAACGCCACGACGTGGTCGATCAGCCACTCCGGCTCGACCCAGCGCCACGTCGAGAACTCGCTGCCGTCAGGCGACGGCTCGATCGCGTCGTCGACGACGTCGAAGAAGAACCAACGGTGAGCCTGTCCGAGGCGCTTGCTGTCGAGCACATGACGAGGCCACTCGTAGACCGTCCAGTCCGGCAATTCGTCGCTCAACACGACGTCGTCGCGGCCGAGCCCGGTCTCCTCGGTCAGCTCGCGCCACACCGCCTCGACCGGCGACTCGCCCGCTTCCAGGCCGCCCTGCGGCAACTGCCACTGACCAGGCAGGTCGGATCGTTCGAACGCCATGACACGCCCGTCGCCACGGCGCACGACGGCGACCACTCCGGCGCGAAAGTGTGGGCCTGCCATCGTCGATCGCCGGCTCTCAGCGACCGAGGGCCCGCAGTCGGTCGACGACGTCGACGTACGTCGGATCGAGGTCGGCGATCGTCCGGAACCAGCGCGCCGCCGCCACGGTGTCACCGGCGCGGTCGTACAGGTCGGCCAACACGTACCACTGCCGCATGTGGTGTTCGCGAACGACCTTCGGCACACGAGTCGCGGCCGAGAACACCTTGATCGCCGACTTCAGGTCGCCCCGATCGGCGAGCGACCCAGCGAACACGATGCGTGCCTCGGCGGCAACCTCGTGGGCCGGCGACGCCGCACGCACCTCGTGCCAGATGGCCTCGACCTCGTCCCACCGGCGAAGGGCCCGGTAGCAGTCGGCCAGCACCGGGAGCAGCGCCATCGACGGGCTGATGGCGCGCGCCGCCTCGAGCTCGGTGATCGCCGGCGCCCACCGGCCTGAGCGGTAGCTCGCGAGACCGGCGAGCTCGTGCACGGCTGCCACGCCCGGGAACTGCCGGATCAATGGCGCGACGATCCGGTGGGCATCGTCGAAGCGCTCACGATCGAGCGCCTCGGAGGCCGACGACAACCGTTGGAGCAACTCGGCCGAACGGCGGCCTGCGGTCTCGGCGATCTCGGCCTCCACGACCGGATCGAGCCGGGTCGGAGCGTTGCGACGTTGACGAGGCGCGACGCTGGTCGCGCGACGGGTTGCGGCGACCGCCTCGGCGCGCACTGATCCCTCGTCGATCCACGTCTCGAGCGTTCGTTCCTCGATCCTGGCACGCTCGATCGCCGGATCGCGCGGCTCTCGGGGACCGCGCCGACTGCGTACTTCGGCTGCCCGGCGGTCGGCCTCCGTCCGCGGTGCGGGCCGGCCCTCGCTCCCGCCTCGCGGTGGTCGCGACGAGCCGGCGCTGGGACGTTTGCGCGCAACCCCCGACGGGCGCCCGGCGCGGCCCGGACGGGAGTCGCCACGATCCGGACGGCGCGGGCTCGTGCCGGCCCCTCTGCTCTCTGGGCGACCCTCCGGGCGACCTCTTACCCGGCCCTGGGCTCGAGCCCCACCTGGCGCGGAGCGCGGTGCGCCACGAGCGGCTGGCCCGCCCGAGCCGTCGGCGCCCACGTCAGCCTGCCACGCCGGGCGCGCACGGCCCGAGGGCGGCTTGCGACCCCGTACCTGCCGGCTGTCGCCCTCGCCTCCGGTTGCGCCGTTGCGGCGCGGGCGTCGTGGTGGCGGCGCTGGCATCGCTGCATGTTACGCCCCGAAAACCACGAAGAGCGCCGGTCGTGAGACCGGCGCCCCTCGTTGCGAGAGACCGGCGGCGTCCTACTCTCCCAGGGCTTCTCAACCCAAGTACCATCGGCGCTGACAGGCTTAACTTCCGTGTTCGGGATGGGAACGGGTGTGACCCTGTCGCTATGGCCACCGGAAATCGGTTGTCAAAGAGTGCTGTCGCACTCGAGGACTCCAGAGCAAGCACGAGCTGTCAATCCAAGCCCTCGGCCGATTAGTACCGGTCGGCTGAACACATTGCTGTGCGTACACCTCCGGCCTATCAACGTGGTCGTCTACCACGGGCCTTACCTGGTTATCCAGTGAGGAGTCTCATCTTGAAACGGGCTTCGCACTTAGATGCTT
>DASUEW010000840.1:0-2214 GCA_036274875.1 Ilumatobacteraceae bacterium | reverse complement strand
GTCACGACCCGGCCGCGGTCGCGGCACTCGTCGGGGCGTCGGCGATCGCCGGCGCGATCGTCGCCGGGCTCGCGCAGCTCGACGCGTTCGGCCTACGCGCATTGGCCGCGGGGGGCACCGTCGCCCTCGCCGCCGTGGCCCTCACTGTTCGCGGTCGCGAATGAGCGGGTGGCGTTACTGGGCGTCGCGGAGCTCGCGGCGCAGATCGTTGATCTCGTCGCGCAACCGCGCCGCGTACTCGAAACGGAGCTCGGCCGAGGCCTCGTTCATCTCGAGCTCGAGGGTCAGGATGAGTCGCCCGAGCTCTTGTTGCGGCAACGTGCGCAGCTCGCGCTGCACCTTGTCGCGCTCGCGCTGACGCCGGCGGTCCTTGCCCGGCACCGGCGACGTGTCGTCCGGGCGCAACAGCGACAAGATGTCGCCGACCGCCTTGCGGATCGTCTGCGGGTTGATGCCGTGCTCGGCGTTGTACGCGACCTGCCGGGCGCGGCGGCGCTGCGTCTCGCCGATCGCCTTCGTCATCGAGTTGGTCACCCGGTCGGCGTACATGACGACCTGACCGTCGACGTTGCGGGCCGCACGTCCGATCATCTGGATCAGCGACGTCTCGCTGCGCAGGAAACCCTCCTTGTCGGCGTCGAGGATCGACACCAGCGACACCTCGGGCAGGTCGAGGCCCTCGCGGAGGAGGTTGATGCCGACGAGCACGTCGAACTCGCCCAGGCGCAGTGCCCGGATGATCTCGATGCGCTGGATGGTGTCGATGTTGGAGTGCAGGTACCGCACCCGCAGACCCTGTTCGAGGAGGTAGTCGGTGAGGTCCTCGGCCATCTTCTTGGTCAGCGTGGTGACCAGCACGCGGTCGCCCTTGGTCACGCGATCGTTGACCATCTCCATCAGGTCGTCGATCTGCCCCTTGGTCGGCTTGACGATGACCTCCGGGTCGACGAGCCCGGTCGGGCGCACGATCTGCTCGACGACCTGGTCGGACACGCGCAGCTCGTACGGGCTCGGCGTCGCCGAGAGGAACACGCACTGGTTCATCCGCTCGAGCGCTTCCTCGAAGCGCAGGGGCCGGTTGTCGCGGGCGCTCGGCAGGCGGAAGCCGTGGTCGACGAGAACGTCCTTGCGGCTGCGGTCACCCTCGAACTGGCCGTGCAGCTGGGGCACCGCGACGTGGCTCTCGTCGATCACCATCAAGAAGTCGTCGGGGAAGTAGTCGAGCAGCGTGAACGGCGGCTCGCCGAAGTCGCGCCCGTCGATGTGCATCGAGTAGTTCTCGATGCCGTTGCAGTAGCCGACCTCGCTCATCATCTCGAGGTCGTACTGGGTACGCATCCGCAGCCGCTGCGCCTCGAGCAGCTTGCCCTCCTGCTCGAACCACGCCAGCCGCTCCTGCAGCTCGGCCTCGATCTTCACCATCGCTGCGCGCATCCGCTCGTCGCCGGCCACGTAGTGCGTGGCCGGGAACACCATCGTGCGATCCATCTGCGACAGCGTCTCGCCCGTGAGCGTGTCGATGGTGGTGAGCCGGTCGATCGTGTCGCCGAACATCTCGACCCGCAGCACCGACTCCTCGTACGCCGGGTGGATCTCGATGGTGTCGCCGCGCACCCGGAACTTGCCGCGGCCGAGCGTCATGTCGTTGCGGTCGTACTGGAGGTCGACGAGCCGACGCAGGATCGCCCGCATGTCGTAGTCGACGCCGACGTTGAGGTCGAGCAACTGGCCCTTGTACTCCTCGGGGTTCCCCATCCCGTAGATGCAGCTGACCGACGCCACGACGATGACGTCTCTGCGTGTGAGCAATCCGGCGGTCGCGGAGTGGCGAAGGCGATCGATCTCGTCGTTGATCGAGGAGTCCTTCTCGATGTAGGTGTCGCTCGAAGGGATGTAGGCCTCGGGCTGGTAGTAGTCGTAGTAGCTGACGAAGTACTCGACGCGGTTGTTCGGGAAGAACTCGCGCATCTCCTGGGCGAGCTGGGCGGCGAGGCTCTTGTTGGGGGCGAGGATCAGGGTCGGGCGCTGCACCCGCTCGATCGTCCAGGCGATGGTCGCCGACTTGCCGGAGCCGGTGATGCCGAGCAGCGTCTGGAAACGATCGCCGGCGCGTATGCCCTCGGACAACGAGGCGATCGCGGTCGGTTGATCGCCCGCCGCCCCGAAGTCGGACACGACGAGGAACGGCTGCTCGTCCATCTTCATCTGGGGCAC
>DASUEW010000839.1:0-8259 GCA_036274875.1 Ilumatobacteraceae bacterium | reverse complement strand
CCCGACGGCACCGAAATCACCTGACCCGTCGAACTGCCCACCCTCGAACTGCCGACCGATTCACCGCCATCCCCGCGCGGGTGGAGCGGCGGGCTCACGCGCGGACCGACGTTGTTCGGGGTCGAGCGACGTGGTGCTCATCGGGCGGCCGGCCAGTCGCGAGGACGCAGCGCGGCGTCGGTGCCGCCGTCCATCACGATGAAGCTGCCGACGAAGAACCCGGCGGCAGGTGACAGCAGGTACGCCAGCAGGGCGGCGACCTCGGTCGGCTGGCCGGCGCGCCGGATCGGCACCGGATAGATATCGCCGAGGCTGAGGACGAGCTCGATCGCACCTTCGGTCATCGGTGTGTCGATGAGACCGGGAGCGATCGCGTTGAGACGGATGCCGGCGCCGACCCACGCCGCGGTCGTCGCGTTGGTTCGTACCCAGTGCGCGAGGGCGAGCTTCGATGCCGGGTAGCCGCCCATCGGGGCGTTCGACGCGGCGTGCCGGGCACGGGCTTCGTCGCCGGCCAAGCATGCGTCGACTGCCGCGCCGGGGATCCCGATCTGTGCCGTGGTGCTGTTCGAGCTGACCGCGACGGCGCTGGGATTCGTTCCACGGGCAAGCATCGGTCGCAGGCCGTCCAACGCTGCGACCGCGCCGAAGTAGTTGACCGAGACCACGAGCTCTTCGTTCGAGCCGTTCGAACTCATGCCCGCTGCTGCGACGAGCCCGTCGAGCACGCCACCGCATCGCAGGTCGACCTGTTCGATCATCACCGAGCGGCCGGACGGGGTCGACAGATCGGCGATGATGTCGGCGTCGCGTAAGTCGATGCCGATCACACGATGCCCATCGGCCTCGAGCAGTGATCGGGTGGCTGCTCCGATGCCGCCCGCCGAACCCGTGATCGCGATGGTGCTCATCGTGCATGCCTACATCGGTGGCCCACCCCATGCGGGCACCCCGGCGGTCGTGCCCGCGAACAGCTCGGCCCGGCCGGCACTGATGGCTTCGACCGTCCAGCGCCGATCACCGGCCGTGATGGTGGCAGCGATCTGCGCTGGTTGCATCCGATGGATCTGATCGCCGAGCACGATGAAGACCTGACCGCTCACGTCGTGGGCGTCATCGGATGCCAACCACGCGACCATTGGGCTGACATTGGCCGGGTCGTACTTGTCGAACCCCGTCTCCGGTCGAGCAAACTTCGGGTTCACGTCCGTCATCGGCGTGCGCGCCCGGGGGGCGATGCAGTTGGCGGTGACGTTCAGCCGGCCGAGCTCGCGGGCCTGGATGAGCGTCATGCTCACGATGCCGCCCTTCGCGGAGCCGTAGTTGCTCTGGCCCGGACCACCGAACAGGCCGCTCTCGCTGGACGTGTTGATGATCCGGCGCGGCACGAGCTGGGCACCCTCACCGGCCGCCTTCGCCTGCGCTCGCCAGTACGCCGCGGCGAAACGGGTCGGAGCGAAATGGCCCTTGAGGTGGACGTCGACGACTGCATCGAACTGCTCTTCCGTCATCGAGAAGCTCATCGCGTCACGGATGAAGCCGGCGTTGTTGACGAGAATGTGCAGCTCGCCGAACCGGTCGAGTGCGGTGCCCACCAACGCCTCCGCGTCCGACCAGTCACTGACGCTGCCGCGGTGCGCCACGGCCTGGCCGCCGGCCGCGACGATGGCTTCCGCCACCTCGTCCGCCCGCTCGGTGAGGTCGTTCACCACCACACGTGCACCTTCGGCGGCCAGCAGCTCGGCGTGACATCGACCGACGCCTTGCCCTGCGCCGGTGACGATCGCGACCTTGCCGTTGAGAGAATCCATGAAACCGCTGACCTCCGGAATCTGACGACTCGTCAGATCTTAGGGGCACCAGTGCGACGTCGAAGCCCAGCGTTGGCTCCGTCTCGTACCCAGGAGACCCGCGCCGGCCATCTGATACCGTGTCAGAAATGAGCTCCGGCAAGGACATGAAGCTCATCGTCGGCATCGATGAACACGTCGTAGAGCCCCCGCACCCGTTCGACCGTTGGCTGAGGGCCAGTTGTCGGTGGCGCAGTAGCTGACCATGGGCTTTCCGGCGGATGTGCTGGAGCTGGCCGCGAGGGTGCGCAACTGGGGGCGGTGGGGACCCGACGACGAGCTCGGGACGCTCAACCTCATCGACGACGCCGCCCGACGACGCGGCGTCGCCTGCGTCAGCAGCGGCAAGGCGATCAGCCTCGCCCTGCCGCTGTCACCCGACGGGCCACAGATGGGTTTCGTGGCCGGCCGGATCAACCCTCAGCTGCACGCGTTCAGCTTCCCACTGACCGCCGAACCCGACGAGGACCGGCTCTGGCACGATGACCGCCTCGAGATGGGCACCCAAGCCTGCACCCACTGGGATGGTCTCGCCCATGCTTCATACGGCGGCAGGATCTACAACGGCTTTCCCGACAGTGAGATCGGCGAGCACGGCGCACCCCGATGCGGCATCCACAACGTTCGCTCACTGGTCTCGCGCGGCGTCCTGCTCGACGTGGCCAGAGTGCACGATGTCGATCAACTCGTTCCCGGCTACGCGCTGACCGAAGACGATCTCGATGCCGCCGTCGAGCTGGCTCGAGTGACCCTGGAACCGGGGGACGTGATCCTGCTGCGCACCGGCCACATCCGAACGTTCTTGCGCGGAGAGCGCCTCGAGTACGCGATCGGAGCGCCCGGCCCCAGTCTGGCGACGGTGGAGTGGTTCCACCGCAACGACGTCGCGGCGGTCGCGATCGACAACCTCATCTTCGAGGTCTTCCCGTGCGAACGCGACGACGCGTACCTGCCGGTGCACTTCCTGCATCTCGTCGACATGGGTCTCACCCAGGGCCAGAACTGGGACATGGAGGCGCTCGCCGCCGACTGCGCCGATGACGGCCGCTACGCCTTTCTGATCGCGGCATCGCCCGAGCCCGTGCTGTTCGGCGCCGGCGCGCCGGTGAACCCGGTCGTGGTGAAGTAGCGCCGTGAGCGCAGCGCTCTCGATCGCCGGCCTGTTGCGTGAACGGATCGGGGACGAGCGCCCCGGTTACGCGTTCGAGAGCCAACAGTGGAGTTGGGACGACGTGGTCCGCGAGTCGGCAGTCCGGGCAGCCGTGCTCGACGCACTGCTCGCCGGGCCGCCCGACGAGCACGCCCCGCGTCATGTCGGCGTGCTGCTCGAGAACGTTCCCGAGTACCTGTTCCTCGCCGGCGGCGCGGCGTTCACCGGTGTCACCCTCGTCGGCATCAACCCCACCCGTCGCGGCGCCGAGCTGGCCGGCGACATCGGCCACACGCGGTGCCGGCTGGTGATCACCGACGCCGCCCAAGCACCGCTCCTCCCGCTCGACGTTCCGATCGTCGTCGTCGACTCAGCCGAGTACGCGACGCTGCTGGCTACACACGCTGGCGCCGAGCTGCCGGCGACCGACCCCGACCCGATGACGCCACTGTTCCTGCTGTTCACATCGGGGTCCACGACGGCCCCGAAAGCAGTGGTGTGCACCACCAGTCGAATGGCTCGCACCGGCATCCGAGCGGCAGAGGCCTACGGGGTGACACGTGCTGACGTCTGCTACTGCTGCATGCCGTTGTTCCACGGCAACGCGCTGATGGCTTGTTGGGCGCCCGCCCTCGCGGTCGGTGCCACCGTCGCGCTGCGCCGGAAGTTCTCGGCCAGCGGCTTTCTCCCCGACATCCGTCGCCACCGATGCACGTACTTCACCTACGTCGGCCGCACCATCGCCTACATCCTCGCCACCGAGCCCACCGCCAAAGATCGCGACCATGTCCTGCGCCTGGGCTTCGGTACCGAGGCGTCGGCGCTCGACCGCGAGCGATTTGCCACCCGGTTCGGCTGCCCGCTGGTCGAGGGATACGGCTCCAGCGAATCGGCGGTGTCGATCATGCGCACGCCCGATACCCCGGCGAACGCGCTGGGCCGGCCACGCCCCGACGACGGTTCCGACATCGCGGTCGTCGACCCATCCACCTGCATCGAGTGCGCCCGCGCGCGCTTCGACGAACACGGCGCGCTGGCGAACGGCCACGACGCGATCGGCGAACTGGTGAATCGCCGCGGCGTCGGCTCGTTCGAGGGCTATTTCGAAAATGACGAGGCCACCACCGAGCGCCTCAGGAACGGCTGGTACTGGACCGGCGACCTTGCCTACCGCGACGCCGACGGGTTCTTCTACTTCGCCGGGCGCACCGCCGACTGGCTGCGAGTCGACGGCGAGAACTTCTCGACCGCTCCCGTCGAACGCATTCTCCACCGGTTCGCCGGGTGCGTGATGGTGGCCGCGTACGCGGTGCCCGACCCACGCACCGGCGACCAGGTGATGGCCGCCGTCGAGATGGCACCCGGGCACACATTCGACCCCGGCGAGTTCGTCGAGTTCCTCGCCGCGCAGCACGACCTGGGCACCAAGTGGGCACCCCGCTTCGTTCGCGTCATCGACTCGATGCCGCTCACCGCCAACAACAAGGTCAACAAGCAGCCATTGCGGGCCGAGGCATGGCGTTGCACGGACCCGGTGTGGTGGCGACCAGCAGGCGACGCCACGTATCGGCTGTTGACCGCCGGCGACCGTGCCGCGCTCGACGCCGAGCTCGCCCAACACGGTGTGCGGCCGTGAGCGACGGCGTGGTCGGTCCTACTCGATGCGGAGCACGCGGGCGGCGTTGTGGCGCAGGAACTTCGGCCACACGTCGTCGTTGAACGGCACATGGGGCATGTCGGTGAAGATCCGCTGCAGGGTGAGGCCCATCGGAAAGTACCCGGCGTAGATCACTCGGTCGCCGCCGCGCCTGTTGGCGTAGTCGATGATCCGCTCGTCGTAGTGCTTGGGTGCGAACGCACTGGTGGAGTAGTGCAGGTTCGGCCACTTCAGCATCAACTTCACCATCAACTCGGTCCAGGGTTGGCAGCCGTGGCGAGTCACGACGGTGAGCTCGGGAAAGTCGTAGCACACGATGTCGAGCATCTCGACGTGCTGGCACATGCTGGGCAGTCGCGGACCAGGGATTCCCGCGCAGATGAAGATCGGGATGCCGAGCTCGGCGCACGTTGCGTAGACCGGATACCACTTCGCATCGTTGATCGGGATCTGGGGCGAGCAGCCGGCGGGAAACGTCCCGACGGCGCGGATGTCGAACTCCTCCTTCAGGCGCCTGATCTTGCGCACGGCACCGAGGACGTCGTTGGCGTCGGCGCTCGTGGATGCGATGAACCGTGTGGGATGGTCGCGCAGCGCACGTTGGCTCACGTCGTCCTCACAGCCGATCAGGCCGCGCTCGATGCCGTACAGGTCCATCTGCTCGACCGTGACGGCCACGGGATCCAGGTCGGCGGGCAAGGCGCCGGGCACGTTGCCCTTGAACAGGTACTCGACCGGGAACGTGGACGCCTTGCTGACCGGATCTTTGATGTTGTCGCGAAAGAAGGCGTAGTTCTGTTCGGGATCGGAGCGCATGAAGCCGATCA
The DNA here is from genome assembly GCA_036274875.1 of Ilumatobacteraceae bacterium. Taxonomy (GTDB): domain Bacteria; phylum Actinomycetota; class Acidimicrobiia; order Acidimicrobiales; family Ilumatobacteraceae; genus JALOLG01. The sequence continues at coordinate 2,775 of DASUEW010000839.1, read as the reverse complement.
TGCAGTCGATGATCCCGACGCCCGAAGGCATGGTCATCGTCGTCAGCCGTTCAACAGCGAGATGGCGTTGGACGACATGACCTGGCGCACCTCGGCATCGGAGAAGCCATCGAGGTCGTCCACGAAGTCCAGTGGGTCGGCGAGGCCCTCCGCGTGCGGGTAGTCCGAGCCGAACAGGACGTGCTCGACACCGACGCAATCGGCGAGTCCGCGGATGTCGTCCTCGTAGAACGGTGCCACCCAGAGATGGTCGCGGAGCTGCTGCACCGGATCGGCGCCGAAGGCGTGGGGGTTCTGGGCATACGCCTTCGCGAGCTTCTTCATCAGCGGCGCAACCCACTCGCTGCCCGACTCGATCGCCGCCACTCGCAACCCACCGTGGCGGGAGAACACCCCGTGACACACCAGCACGGCAAACATGTCGTACGGAGCGCGGTCGCTCGTGAGGCCCCGCATCGGTGAGAACTGGAACGCCTTGAAGTCACCCGTCGGCTCCCAGTCGTCGATGTACTTACCGTAACCGGAGTCGCCGGAGTGGAACGCGACGACCACACCTGCGTCGGCGGCGGCAGCCCAGAACGGGTCGTACACGGGGTCGCCGGGCGAGCGGGTGCCGCCGGTCGATGTGGGCACCGGGGCAGTGCGCATCACGATCACCCGCACGCCACGACCGATGGCCCACTGCAACTCCTGAATCGCCCACTCGGGGTCGGCGAGCGTGATGTATGGCGCACCGAAGATCCGGTCGCGATAGGCAAAGCCCCAGTCGTCGTCCAACCAGCGGTTGAACGCCCGGAACGCGGCGCACAGCGCGGGCACGTCGTGGCGCAACGACTCCTCCATGCCGACACCGAGCGTCGGGAAGAAGAACGCACCGTCGAGTCCCTGCTGGTCCATGAGCACCAACCGGGCATCGCGATCGCGATAGGCGGCCGGGATCGGGTCGAGCTCGCCGAACATGGTGCGGAGGTCGGCCCCGGCCACCTTGCCGCGGAAGTACCCGTTGAGCGCACCGGGCTTCGAGACGGGGTCGAACGTCGGATTGGGGATGAAGTTGTTGACCTTGCCGCCCACGAGCAGCCGCTGCTTGCCGCCGAGCTCGACCCATTGCATGCAGCGTCGCTCCATGTCCTTCGGGATGTGACGGATGAAGGCGTCGGTGGCCTCGTAGTAGTGGTTGTCCGCGTCGAAAGGCCGAAACCCGAGTGCTGCCACGTGCCGAGGCTACCGATGTCTGACGCCGCGTCAGATACCGGCGCACGATCTCGGCCATCACGTCAGGGCGGGTGTCGACGTGATCACAACTCCGCGGCGAGTGCCCAGGCGGAGTGAATGGCACCGTCGATGTAGCCGACGTCGGCCGCGTCGCCGATCGTGCGGACGTCGAAGCCGGCCTGCGCGAGCGTTTCCGAGAAGCTGGGATCAGCGAGCACCCCGGAGGCGACCAGTACGTCGGCGGCGGCGACCGAATGGATCTCGTCGCCCACGGAGTAGGTGACCTGGAAGGCGTCGATGGCCTGCACCACGGCGTTGCGCTCCAGACGGACGCCCCGCGCCGCGGTAGCCCGCACCGCAGCCCAGCGGCGGGGCATCGCCATCGGCAACCCGAGGTGCGGGCCGCTCTCGAGCACGGTCACGTCGCGGCCGCGTTCGGCGAGGAACTCGGCTAGTTCCAGGCCCACGAGGCCGCCACCGACGATGGCGACCTTGTCGCCGATCGGCATCCAGGCCCGCGACATCAGTCGGAGGCGGGCGGGATCGTCGAGGATCCGGAGCGCAGCGCCGGCCTTCAAGACGGTGCGGGTCATCAACGAACCCCGCGCTTCGCCATCACCGGTGATCATGGCGCGTAGATCGTCGCCCGAGTGCACGTGAGGGAGGTCCGCGCCCGGGACGTCGGGCAGCACACGTCGGGCGCCCGTCGCGACCACCACCACATCGGGTGCAAGGGCACGCACGATCTCGACGGTGGCGACGGTGTTGAGGCGCACATCGACCCCCGCATCTCGCGTTTCGTGACGGAGCCACTCGACGAGCGGCTGGTTGGCGGGAGTCGTCAGCTGCGAGAACCACGCCGTGCCACCAAGGCGGTCGCTGCGTTCGAGCAGGCTCACGCGGTGGCCTCGGCGGGCGGCGACGCGGGCCAGTTCCATCCCGGCGGGGCCACCACCGATCACCACGACGTGACGCGGCGTCGACGCCCGCGTGCTCGTGAGCGAGACCCGCGCTTCGTTGCCGAGTGCCGGGTTCACCGCACAGCGGGGCGGCGAGTCGAAGAAGTTCTGCTCGACACACACGTAGCAGTTGATGCACGGCCGGATCTCCGCCCGCCTTCCCGTCGACAGCTTGCCGACCAGCTCGGGGTCGGCGAGTTGCTGGCGGCCCATCGAGACGAAGTCGCAGTCGCCGTCCGCGATCATCTCTTCAGCGAGCTCGGGCAGGATCCTGCCGACGGCGATCACCGGGACGCCGACCACTCGCTTGACGGCCCGAGCCAGCTCGCGGTAGCGCCCGACGGTGTTGGGCAGCGGGCCGTCGGTGAAGTCGGCGAATGGGTTGTGGGCGTTGCCCGACACATGGATCGCGTCGGCACCCGCAGCCTCGAGGAACGGGGCCAGCCGGGCCGCGTCCTCCGCATCGACACCACCTGCAATGCCGAACTCCTGGCCGTTGATCCGCACGAGGATCGGGAACTCGGCACCCACCCGGGCGCGCACGGCACGGACCACGTCGGCGGTGAGCCGAGCCCGGTTCTCCGGAGTCCCTCCCCAGCGA
>DASUEW010000838.1:0-2466 GCA_036274875.1 Ilumatobacteraceae bacterium | reverse complement strand
TCCTACGGCGCCGAATCTTCATGAGAACGGGTTTGGGGATGGCTGACTTTTCGTTCATGGTCACCGCGACGGATCGAACCCGCCACTACGGTCTCCACATGGAGCCGCCGAACCGTCGCACGAGTCGGATCCTCGTGATGGTGTCCGGCAATGGGTCGAACCTGCAGGCGATCCTCGACGCCTGCGCCGATGGCCATCTCCCGGCCGAGGTGGTCGCCGTCGTGTCGAACCGGGCCGACGTGTTCGCCCTCCAGCGCGCCGACGCGGCCGGCGTTCCGGCAGTGCACGTCGGCCACCATCCCGACGAGTCGCGTGCCGACTACGACGCCCGCCTCGCCGACGTCGTCGCCGGGTTCGGACCCGATCTGGTGGTGCTCGCCGGCTGGATGCGCGTCCTCACCATGAGCTTCCTCGGATGGTTCCCCCAGCGCGTCGTCAACCTCCACCCCGCCCGCCCGGGCGAGCTCGCCGGCACCCACGCCATCGAGCGGGCATGGCACGAAGCGATGGCCGGCGAGCGCACCGAGACCGGCGTGATGGTGCATCTCGTCCCCGACGAAGGCGTAGACGACGGTCCCGTACTCGCCACCGCAACCGTTGCGATCCGTCCTGACGACACCCTCGAAACCCTCACCGAGCGGGTGCATGCCACCGAGCACCGCCTGCTCGTCGACACCCTCCGCAATCTGTGCCTGAAGGAGCTGACGGCATGACACACCCGAACCACGACTTCTTCGACCGCTTCGAAGCCTTGACGTTCGACGATGTGGTCATCGTCCCCGGCTACTCCGAGACACTCCCCGACTCGGTTGACACCTCGGCGACGTTCGCCGCCGACATCGAGCTCGCCGTGCCCTTGGTGTCGGCCGCGATGGACAAGGTGACCGAGGCCCGGATGGCGATCGCGATGGCGCGTCACGGCGGCATCGGCGTGATCCATCGCAACCTGTCGACCGCCGACCAGGCGGCCGAGGTGCAGAAGGTCAAGCGCAGCCAGAGTGGGATGATCTCCGACCCGGTCACGCTTCCTCCAACCGCCAAGTTGCACGAGGCCGAGGAGCTGATGAACCGGTTCCGCTTCTCGGGGATGCCGATCACCGATCCCGACGGACGCCTGGTCGGCATCCTCACCAACCGCGACATCAGGTTCTGCGAGGGCAGCGACTTCGAGCGTCCCGTGTCGGAGTTCATGACCCACGAGCGGTTGATCACGGCCGAGGTCGGCACGTCGCTCGACGAGGCCAAGGCGGTGCTGCAGACGTACCGCATCGAGAAGCTGCCCCTTGTCGACGACGACGGACGTCTCGCCGGGCTGATCACGGTCAAGGACATCCAAAAACGACTCGAGTACCCGAACGCGTCCCGCGACTCGCTCGGCCGGTTGCGTTGCGCGGCGGCTGTCGGCGTCGGTGACGATGTCGAGGAACGGGTCGAAGCCCTCGTCGCGATGGGGGTCGATGCCGTGGCGATCGACACCGCCCACGGCCACTCCGCCGGCGTCATCAAGACGATCGAGCGGATCAAAGGTTCGTGGCCCGAGCTCGCGGTCACCGCCGGCAACGTCGTCACCGAGGAGGGCGTCGATGCACTTGCCGACGCCGGGGCCGACGCGATCAAGGTCGGTGTCGGCGCCGGTTCGATCTGCACCACCCGTGTCGTCAGCGGGGCCGGCATGCCTCAGCTCTCCGCGATCTGGTTCACCACCCGGCGGGCACGACGGCGTGGAATCCCCGTCATCGGCGATGGTGGCATCACCTACTCGGGCGACATCGTCAAGGCGATCGCCGCCGGCGCCGCGACGGTGATGCTGGGCTCGCTGTTGGCCGGCACGGAGGAGAGCCCGGGCGAGACCGAGCTGTTCGAGGGGCGTCGTTTCAAGAGCTACCGCGGCATGGGATCGCTGGGCGCGATGCAAGGGCTGGGCGCCGACCGCTACGCGACCGCCCAGTCGAGCGTTGCCGCGACCAGCCGCAAGCTCGTCCCAGAGGGCATCGAGGGGCGGGTGCCGTACGCGGGGCCACTCGGCGAGACGATCTACCAACTCGTCGGTGGGCTGCGCAGCGGGATGGGCTACGCGGGTGCCGGCGATCTCGAGGCCCTCCGCACGAACGCCCGCTTCATGCGAGTCACCACGGCGGGCCGCGAGGAGAGCCATCCGCACGACGTGACGATCACCAAGGAAGCGCCGAACTACCAGCGCAGTTGACCGGCCTCGTCACTCGGAGCGCGTATCGAGCTCGAATCCGATCGCGGCGGCGAACCCGGCCGGGTCCTCGAGGCTGATCGCCAGCTCGCGCAGGCGGACCGGCACACCGAGCACACGAGCTTTCGCGGGCGGATCGATGCCGACCACCACGATCCCGTGCGACGAGCCGTTCACGAGCCACCGTCCGCGCCACCCGTGGACCCCCCATCCCCACACGCGGCCGGTCCACGGCTTCACAGAACGAATCGCCGGGCGGTCGA
>DASUEW010000837.1:0-4016 GCA_036274875.1 Ilumatobacteraceae bacterium | reverse complement strand
CCGCCCGATCAACGTCGTGATCGTCGTGATCAGCGTCATCGAGGCGCTCCGCCTGTACGACATCGTGGCTGCCCTCAACGAGCCGCGCGGCACCGAGGTGATGGGCACGCTCGTGACCAACAGCCTGCTCGGGGAGGGAGGCGGCCGGGTCGGCGTCGGCTCCGCCTACGGCATGGTGCTGTTCGTGATGTGCATGGGGTTCATCATCTGGTTCGTCACCAACAGCTTCCGGGAGTCCCGATCGTGACCGACGTCGTCGCCCCCGAGGTCGTCACCCCGAAGGTCCTCGCGTCCGAGAGCCAATTGACGATCGTCGGCAAGCGCGGCGTGAGCTACTCCCGGGGTGGGCGGATCCTGCTGCACACGTTCCTCATCGTCGTCGCGATCGTGTGGTTGATCCCGATCGGCGCCGCGATCTACGCGTCGTTCCGCTACTTCGCGGGCGACACCAGCGTCAACGGCGTGTTCTCGATGCCCGAGAGTCTGACCCTCGACAACTATCGCGATGCGTGGAGGGTCGGCGAGATTCGCAGCCATTTCCTCAAGACGGCCTTCATCGTCTTGCCGTCGTTGTTCCTCATCCTGTTCCTGTCGAGCATGCTCGCGTTCGCCTGCACGCGCTTCAGCTGGCGTTTCAACGTCTTCTTCCTGGTGCTGTTCACGTCCGGCAACCTGATGCCGGTGCAGGTGATCTTCCAGCCGCTGTTCCGCATCTACAAATGGGTTCCGTTGCCCGACGTGCTCAGCGACACCGACACCGGGAGCCTGCTCGGCACGAAGATCGCCGTGATCCTGATCCATGTCGCGTTCCAGACCGGGTTCTGCACGTTCGTGCTCTCGAACTACATGAAGACCATCCCGAAGGAGCTGAGCGAGGCCGCCGCGGTGGATGGCGCATCGGTGCCGCGCCAGTTCTTCCAGGTCATCCTCCCGCTCACCCGACCGGCGCTGGCGGCGCTCGCGACGCTCGAGTTCACGTGGTTGTACAACGACTTCTTCTGGGGCGCAGTGCTGCTCAACCAGGGCGCCGAGCGGCCGATCACGTCGTCGGTCGCGGTGCTCAACGGTCAGTTCGCCCAGGAGTACAACATGATCGCGGCGGCGTCGATCATGATCGCCTTGCCGACGCTCATCGTGTACCTGTTGCTCCAGAAGCATTTCGTCGGCGGGCTCACGCTCGGCGCCAACAAGGGCTGACTTCCGCAGGATGATCCACCTCCGAGGGAGCGGCACCGACGTCGTCGTCGACGTCGACGCCGGTGTGCCCGTCGTCGTGCACTGGGGCGCGCCGCTCGGCGACGACGTCGACGCGTCCGGCCTGCGCGGACTCGTGAGCGTGCTCGACCGGCCGCTGGTGCAGGGTTCGCCCGACGTGGTCGCCCCGGTCGCGGTGGTGCCCGAGCACGGCTCCGGGTTTCCGGGCCGAGCCGGGTTGCGCGGCCACCGCTCGCGCGGCCGTGCGTGGTCGTCGCGCTTCCGGCCGGCGGGTCACGAGTCCGGCGACGGCCGGCTCGTCGTCGAGGCCGTCGATCCCGTCGCCCGGCTGCGGCTCACCACCACGCTCGAGCTCGGTCACGCGCTGGTCGTGCGAACCGCGATCACGAACGAGGGCGACGATCGGTACATGCTCGACGGGCTGAGCGTCGCACTCCCGCTGCCCGAGTACGCCGGCGACCTGTTGACGTTCCACGGCCGCCACGCGCGCGAGTTCCAGACGGATCGTCGGCCGTGGCCGAGCGGGGCCATGCTCGCCGAGAACTGGCGCGGGCGCACGTCGCACGAGCACCCGCCACTGCTGTTCGCCGGCACCGCCGGTTTCGGCGAGTGGCAGGGCGAGGTGTGGGGCGTCCACCTGGCGTGGAGCGGTAACCACGAGATGGTCGCCGAGCGGCTGCCCGACGGGCGGCGAATCGTCCAGGTCGGCGAGCTCCTCCATCCCGGCGAGGTGGCGCTCGACCCGGGCGAGTCGTACTCGACGCCCGAGGTCGTCGCTGTCCACTCCGGTGACGGTCTGACGCCGGCCACGTGGGGTTTCCATCGTCACCTTCGGGACCGCCCGGGTCACCCGACGACACCCCGTCCGGTGCTGCTCAACACCTGGGAGGCGGTGTACTTCGATCACGACACCGAACGTCTCTGCGCACTCGCGACCGCGGCGGAGCGAGTGGGGATCGAGCGGTTCGTGCTCGACGACGGTTGGTTCGGGTCGCGGCGCGACGACACCAAGGGCCTCGGCGACTGGTGGGTCTCGCCCGACATGTACCCCGACGGGCTCGGTCCCCTGATCGCTCACGTGCGGTCGCTCGGGATGGAGTTCGGCATCTGGGTCGAGCCCGAGATGGTGAACCCCGACAGCGACCTCTACCGAGCGCACCCGGAATGGGCGCTGACGACCGATGGTTACGCACCGGTGCTCGCGCGGAACCAACTCGTCCTCGATCTCGCCCACCCGGGCGCCTACGCCCATGTGTACGAACGTCTGGACGCACTGCTGTGCGATCACGACATCGCGTTCGTCAAGTGGGACATGAACCGCGACCACATCCAGGGCTCGGGCACCGACGGTGCGGCCGGCACGCACGCCCAGACGCTCGCGCTCTATCGACTCCTCGACGAGCTCGGTGCCGCCCATCCCGATGTCGAGATCGAGAGCTGCTCGTCGGGCGGGGCGCGAATCGATCACGAGATCCTGCGCCGCACCGTTCGGGTCTGGACGAGCGATTGCAACGACGCGCTCGAGCGGCAGACGATCCAGCGCGGGGCCTCGATGCTGATCCCTCCCGAGCTGATGGGTGCCCACATCGGTCCGACCCGCTCGCACACGACCGGCCGGTCGCACACGCTCGGGTTCCGGGCCGCGACCGCGATGTTCGGCCACCTCGGTGTCGAGTGGAACGTGCTCGAGCTCGAGCGCGTCGAGACCGAGCAGCTCCGTGACGTGATCGCGACCCACAAGCGGTTCCGCCCACTCCTCCACACGGGCGACACGGTCAGGTTCGACGTCGAGGAGCCGTACGTGGCACACGGCGTGTACGCGAGCGATCGGTCCGAGGCACTGATCAGCTTCGCCCTGCTGGCGTCCGCGCTGAGCCACACCCCGCCACCGTTGCGCCTCCCGGGCCTCGATCCTGACCGCCGATACCGCGTGTCCCGGGTCGACCTCCCGGGTGCCGGGCACGGACCGGCACGCTCGCAGCCGGACTGGATCGAATCGAAGCCGGTGCTGACCGGACGCCAGCTCGCGGCCCACGGCGTGCGGCCCCCTGCGACGTATCCCGAGACGGCGACGCTGATCCACCTCACAACGGCCGACTGAGACCGTCACGCGGCCGGCGACCAGCCCGGACCAGCCCGGCCGAGCTTCTGGGCTGCCGTCCGCTTCGACTGCCGAAAGAGATTGCAGCCCAGAAACGCTTCGGGGTCGCGGGCAGGCCGGTCGGCAACACTGGTCCGCATGGCCGTACGCATCCGCCCGCCCGCCGAGGCCGACGTACTCGCGATGTACCGCGCCGACGGGACCGCGTTCGGGTCGCAGTGGAAGCCCGAGGACATCGAGCGCACGCGCCCGACGATCGAGCTCGACCGCTTCCGGATCGCGGTCGACGGCCACGACGTGGTCGGCACGGCGGGGTCGTTCGGGTTCGAGATGACCGTCCCGGGAGGTGGCACGTTGCCGACCGGCGGCGTGACGTGGGTGTCGTGCGCCGTCACGCACCGTCGCCAGGGCGTGCTGCGCTCGCTCATGCAGGCGATCCACGACGACATCGATGCCCGTGACGAGCCGCTCGCCGCGCTCGGCGCCAGCGAGGGTGGGATCTACGAACGCTTCGGGTATGGCGTGGCCTCGCTGCGACGGGGCGTCGAGATCGATCGCCGGCGCGCCCAGCTGCGCAGCGAGTATCAGCCGAAGCCTGGCTCCGTGCGCCTCGTCCACCCGGACGACGCGGTCGAGCTCTTCATGCCGCGCTGGGAGCGGGCTCGCCGCGTCCGCCCGGGCGAGATCAGCCGCGACGAGG
>DASUEW010000836.1:0-2740 GCA_036274875.1 Ilumatobacteraceae bacterium | reverse complement strand
GCCGCCGAGCACATCGTCCAGCTCGGCCACCGGCGAGTCGGCATCCTCACGGCGTGCTTCACCGGCCCGCACGGCCTGGTCGACGACCCCGTCTCGGCAACCGCGGGACACGTCGCCACGCAGCGGATGCTGGGTTGGCTCGATGCCCTCGAGCCCGTCGGCATCCGGCCGGCTGTCGTGCAACTCCCGATCGGTGAGGAGCACTTCGGATTCGACAGCGCTCGGTCGCTGCTCGACGGCGACGAGCGACCGACCGCCCTGCTGTGCTTCTCCGACGCCATCGCGGCCGGCGCCGTTCGCGCCGCGGACAGCGTCGGACTGCAGGTGCCGGGCGACGTCTCGATCGTCGGCTTCGATGACAGCCTGCTCGCGGTGCGCATCCGCCCGGCTCTCACGACCGTCCGTCAAGACGTCGAGGCGAAGGGTCGCATCGCCACGTCGGTACTCATCACCCAGATCGAGAACGTCCGCGCGGGCATCGTCACGACACCCGCCGAACATGTGGTGTTGCCAACCGAGCTCGTCATTCGTGACAGCACGGCCCCGGCGAACAGTGGCAGCCATTGACGCTGACCATTGACGCTGACCATTGCGGTCGATCCCGCGTCCCGCAGGCATCGGCCACCTTCTCACCGAGCGCTTCGTGAGCCTGTGAGTCCGTCACCTCGCTCGAGTAGTACCCCCACGGGTACTCTCCGGAGAACGTGACCGTATGCTCGAGGGCGGTCGACGGTCCCCCGCCGACGACCAGTTGGAGGTCACTCGGATGCCCAGGAAGCGCAAACTGGTCGCGCTGGCCGTTCCACTCGGGCTCGCCGTGCTCTCGTCGTGCGGCGACTCGAGCCCCTCGTCGGCGTCGGCGACTCCCCCGGCCACATCCGACGTGGCCGGCTACCAGCTGCTCACCCCGGCGGCCGCTGATGAGCTGCTACGCGATCCGCCGGACGGGCTCGTCGTCCTCGATGTTCGCACACCGGAGGAGTTCGCCGCGGGCCACATCGCCGGAGCGGTCGACCTCGACCTGCAGGGCGACGCGTTCGAGACCGGTGTCGCCGCGCTCGACCCGAGATCTCCGTACTTCGTCTACTGCCACTCGGGCAATCGGAGCGCGCAGGCCGTCGCCTACCTGCGACAACAGGGCTTCGACTCGATCTACGAACTCGAAGGTGGCATCGGCGCCTGGCAGGCAGCCGGGCTGGCGGTAGTGGAAGGCTGAGCCGGCTGCCTGGCCGACTCACGCGGCGCGATCGCACGGGTCGGCCTCACGCCGCTGCCGCTCGGTCGGTGAGGGTGTGGTCGGCGGGAGATGCCGGGAGGTCGGCGCTTCGAAACGATTCAGTGCGCCACCACTCGCGGTACGTCGCCAGGCCGAGGAGGTCGATGAGTGGTCGCGTCTGTGAGGCGTGGGCCGTGAGCGCGGCGACCTTCAGATCGAGCAGGTCCCGGGGCAGCCGGTTGTTCGACGCCAGGTCGGTCGTGGCGGCGCACGGTGGGTCCGGCTGATCGGCCCACAGACCGATCTGATCGTTGACGGGGCCCCACATCCGGTGGAACTCGGGTGTGACCGTCGGGTACCACAGGTTGGCAGTCGGACGGGTGGCAACCCACGCATCAGTGGTCCATCGACTGACCGCCCGGTGGTCGGGATGCCCGGTCATGCCGTCGGGTCCGAACGTGACGATGAGGTCCGGTTCGACATCGGCGATGAGGCCGGCGATGGCATCGGTGCCGTCGAACAGCTCACAGCCGCCGTCCTCGTACCCGAGCACGTGGAGCTCGTCGACGCCGAGGATGGCGAGGCTGGTGCGGAGCTCGGTGTGCCGCAAGGCGGCGAGCTCGTCGGGTGGCCAGGTCGTCGGGTCGCTCGTGCCGTGCTCGCCGAGTGTGGCGGTGACGACGACGACGCGATCGCCGCGGCGCCGGAACTCGGCCATCAGACCGGCCGATGTGTAGGCCTCGTCGTCAGGATGTGCCCAGACGCCGAGCAGTGTTCGCCGACTCATGGCACGGATGGTTGGTCACCGGAGTACATCAGGCGAACGGTAGGAACGAGGCCTTACTTCGGCCTTCCCTGCCCTCCCGATGGCGAAGGAAGGTCCGGGGAAGGTTCCGGAACGACCATCGCGGTCATGGTCACCACATCCGCGACGTCCAGCAGCGGCGTGGCGACCGATGATGGTGTCCCGTTCGCGGCGCGCGATGGAGCGCTCGCGATGCTCCCATTGCTGGCCGCCTACGTCCCGTTCGCGCTCGTCATCGGTTCGGCCGTCGCCGACCACGGCGAACCGCTGGCGGGTTGGGCGGGGAGCTGGCTGATCTACGGCGGCAGTGCGCACGTCGCCACGATCCGCACACTCGACGACGCCGGCGCGGTCGCGGCGATCCTCACCGGGCTCCTGGTCAACGCCCGCCTCCTCGTCTACAGCGCGTCGCTCGGCCGCCGGTGGGCACCGCAACCTCGGTGGTTCCGAGTCGTCGCCGCCGGTCTGATCATCGACCCCACCTGGGCTGTGGCCGAGCGACACGACGGACAATGCAGTGACCTCCGTCAGCAACGTCGCTACTTCATCGCGGCCGGCCTCACGCTCGGCGCCGGGTGGTCCGGAGCGATCGCAGTGGGCGCGATGATGGGCGCGCGTCTCGACTGGCTCGATCTCGACATCGTCGTCCCGCTGTGTCTGCTCGGATTGGTCGGCGCCGGCCTTCGCGCGTCAAGCGCTCGATCGGTGATCGTCGTTGC
>DASUEW010000835.1:0-4181 GCA_036274875.1 Ilumatobacteraceae bacterium | reverse complement strand
CGAAGCTCCGGGCGGTGATGACGCCGCAGGGGGCACCGAGATCGTGATCTCGGGGTTCGCGTTCAGCGAGGACATCACGGTGCCGGTCGGCACGACGGTCGTCGTGCGCAACGACGACAGCGCCCCGCACACCTGGACGGCCGACGACGGTGCGTTCGACTCCGAGACGATCGACGGCGGAGGCACGTTCGAGTTCACGTTCACGGAGGCGGGCACGTTCGCGTTCCACTGCAACATCCACCCGTCGATGACCGGCACGATCACCGTCACCGGCTGATCCAGTCAGGCGGCTGCGACGCCCGAACGGATCAGACCTCGCTGCGGTCCTCGATCTCCCAAGCGTGATCGACGACGTGCCAGGCGATCCGGCGGGCGGCGTAGCGCACCGGCCACGCGGTGTCCGTCGGCCGGCGCCTGATCGCGGCCACGATGTCGCCGCGCAGATCTGGGCGCTGGTTCGGTTTGCCGAGTCCGAGCTGCCGGGCGTACGACTGCTCGGCCTCGACGACGTGTTCCACGATCTTGTCGCGGTCGCGCCCGCCGCCTCGCGGCCCCTTGCGGAGCTCGGCCGGTGCGCCGGCCACGACGTCGCCGAACACGTCCCACGACGCGCTGACGAGCGCCGCGATCCGTTCGGCTTCCGCCTTGCCGAGGGCGCGACGCTCCCACTCGGCGATCGCGCCGGGCGCGCCGAAGTCCGTCGACGCCGAACCCGCGAGCCGCTCCACGACGTCGACTCTCCCGGGTCGGAACTCGATGCCCGCCCGGTCGGTGACGACCCGGTAGCGGTCGATGTAGGCGAGCAACACCTCGATCGCGGCGTCCTCGTCCTTCCCCGAACGCGACCAACCCGGCCAGTCGAGCGCGGATGCGAACGACTTCTTGTGGCCGACCTCGACAGCAACGTGAACCACTGACACTGCCGCGACCCTACCGAGCACGCGTTCCGGCCGGGAGTGGCTGCACGGTACGGTCGTCGTTGGATCGTCGTCGCCGGGCACGGGAGTCGCAGTGGAGTTCGACCTGATGAGTGGTGCGAGCACGTGGGCCGAGAGTGCGCGCCTCGCGACCGAGCTCGAGCGCGTCGGGTTCTCGGGCATGCTGTTCACCGAGACCAGCCAGGTGCCGTGGATGCAGATCGCCGCCGCCGCGACGGCCGCGCCGACGCTCACGTTCAGCACTGGCATCGCCGTGGCCTTCCCCCGCAGCCCGATGGTGTCGGCGGCGATCGCGTGGGAGCTCGCCCACAACACCGAGGGTCGCTTCCGCCTCGGTCTCGGCAGCCAGGTGAAGGCGCACATCCAGCGACGGTACGGCGCCGAGTTCGCGCCACCCGGTCCGCGGTTGCGGGACTACGTGCTGGCGGTCAAGGCATGCTTCCGGGCGTTCCGGGGCGACGAGAAGCTCGAGCACGACGGTCCGTACTACCGGCTCAACCTGCTCCCGCCGCAGTGGGCGCCGCCACGCCACGACTTCGGCGACATCAAGGTCGACATCTCTGCCGTCGGCCCCTACATGACGCGGATGGCGGGAGAGGTCGCAGATGGCGTACATGTCCACCCGTTTCATTCGATGCAGTACGTGCGACAGCGACTGCTCCCGGCCGTCGCGGCCGGCGCCGCGCTGGCGGGGCGTGACGCGTCCGACGTCGACTTCATCGTCCCGGTGTTCGCGGTGCCGGGCGACACCCACGAGGACCGGGCGCCTCTGATCGAGGCGGCCAAGACCCAGATCGCGTTCTACGGATCCACCCCGAACTACGCGTTCCAGTTCGACGACCTCGGATTCGAGGGGACGACCGCCCGTCTCGGCGAGCGATTGCGAGCCGGTGACGTGCCGGGCATGGCGGCGCTCATCACCGACGAGATGCTCGAGCACTTCGCCGTGGTCGCGTCGTGGGACGAGATCGCCGACCGGCTCGTCGAGCGCTACGACGGTGTCGCATCGCGCGTCGTGTCCTACCTCGCGGCCGAATCGATCCGCCGTGATCCACCGGCGCTCGACCGGTGGGGTGAGGTCGCGAGGGCGGTGCGTGCCGCGGCGTGAACGTCGCTGCGATCGCGAAAGGGGCGATCGGCTGGCGTCGATCGTCGGCGCGTTGCGGGTCGGCGCGGGTGTTGCATGCCTCGCGCTGACCGGTTGCGCAGGGTCGGACGAGCCCGAGGGCGATCCGTTGCCGGCCGAGTCGACGGCGATCCTCACCGCGTCGGCCCGGGCGATGGGCGACGTCACCAGTGTGCGGTTCACACTCGATCGCTCCGGATCGCCGGTGTACATCGACACGTTCGAGTCGCTCGCGCTCGACTCCGTCGACGGTCGGTTCACCGCGCCCGCCTCGGCCGACGCGGTGCTGACCGTCGAGGTCGACGGTTCGCTCAAGACTCAGCTCGGTGCGGTCGCGATCGACGACACGGTGTGGCTGTCGAACCCGGTCACCGGCATCTTCGAACCGCTCCCTGACGGCTACGACATCGATCCGTCACGGTTCTTCGATCCCGAGGGCGGGTGGCGGCCGCTGCTCGCCGAGCTTCAGGACCCCGTGCTCGTCGGCGAGGTCGACCGCGACGGCGAGCGGTACCAGATCAGCGGCGTGGCGCCGGCGGACAACATCGAGATCATCAGCGCCGGTCTCGTGCGCGACCAGGACGTGGCGATCGACTTCTGGATCCACACCGTCACCGGCCTCGTGACTGCCGCCGAGTTCACGACCACGTACCGGGGCGCCGACACCGACTGGGTGCTCGAGCTGGGCGACTACGGCGAGACGTTCGAGATCGAGCCACCGCAGGTCGAGGACTGACGCCGCGATGCAGGACCCGGCGACCGGATCGGGCTCGACGGATCCGGTGACGGCCCGGCAAGCGTCGCCCCGCGCCGTGTTGGCCGTCGTGGGATTCGGCGTGTTCATCGCCGCCGACGACTTGACGGTCGTCTCGACGATGTTGCGCCCGATCATCGGTGATCTCGGTCTCATCCTGCCCGACGGCCTCGACGAGGCGGCGTGGATCGTCAACGCCTACCTCATCGCCTACATCGCGGTGATGCCGATCGCCGGCCGGCTCAGCGACGTGATCGGTCGGCGGCTGACGTTCCTCGGCGCCTACACGCTGTTCCTCGCCGGCTCGATCCTCATCCCGCTGACGTCGTCGCTCGGGCCGTTCCTCGCCGGACGCGTGCTGACGGCGCTCGGCGGTGGCGCGATGGTGCCGATCGCGCTCGCCGTGATCGGCGACGTGTACTCCGAGCGGGGCCGCGCCCGCGCCCTCGGCACACTCGGAGCGATCGACACGTTCGGCTGGGTGTGGGGACCGATGTACGGCGCGGTGCTCGTGCGGTTCCTGTCGTGGCAGTGGCAGTTCTGGCTCAACATTCCGCTCGCGATGATCGGGATGATCGCCGTGTGGTGGGCCCTCGCCGACCACGACCGCCCGACTCGGGGTTCGCGTGTCGACTGGGTGGGCGCCGGCCTGCTCACCGCGACGCTCGTCTCGCTCAACCTCGCTCTGCTCGGCAGCGCCGAGATCCAGAGCGTGTCGGGACTCGACGAGCTGACCGGGTCGGGCGGCACCGACCTGCGTTGGTTGTACCCCGTGGCGCTCGTCGGTGCGGTCGCGTTCGTCCGGCACGAGCGCCGATCCGATCATCCCCTCGTCGAGCGCACGGTCTTCCGCGGTCGGAACGTGCGCGCCGCGCTCGTCGTCAACTTCGTCGTCGGCGCGGCCCTGGTGATCGCGATGGTCGACGTGCCGATCTTCATCAACGCCGTCGAGGTCGACGTCGAACGGTCGGCCGTCGCCGCCGGTTGGGTGCTGTCGGCGCTCACCGCGGCGATGGCCGTGGCCGCGTACGCCGGCGGGCGCGCCGCCGAAGCCACGTGGTACCGGCCGCCGGTGCTGCTCGGCATGGCGCTGACGACGTCGGCCTATCTGACGATGGGGCTCACGTGGGGAGCCGAGACCTCCTACGTGCTGCTGGCCGTCCAGCTCGCCGTGTTGGGCATCGGCTTCGGGCTCGTGCAGGCGCCGACCACACTGGCCGTCGTCGATCATGCCCCTGCCGACGCACGGGGATCAGCCGCGGCGGTCGTGATGGTGGTCCGCCTGCTCGGCCTGAGCGTCGGGCTCTCGGCGCTGACCGCCTACGGTCTCGCCCGCTTCAATGCGCTGCGACGAGGCATCGAC
>DASUEW010000834.1:0-2705 GCA_036274875.1 Ilumatobacteraceae bacterium | reverse complement strand
CCGCGCCGTCCGTGAGTATCGCCTCGAGCACGATCGCGACCTTCGGGTCGTCGCGCTGCACGGCGACGACGACGCCGGCAACCTGTGGGTCCGCGAAGCGGACGAAGCGGTCCTCGTCGAGGGCCGCGGCTGGGCCGACGCCGCCGCCGTCGAGCGGGCACTCGTGGCGACGGCGGTCGACGCCGTGTGGGACGGGACGAGCTCCGTGGACGCGCGTCCTGGCCTCGCCGAGTGCTGCGCGCGTCTCGGGATCCGGCGCATCGGGGCGGCGGCATTGCCGCAGCCGTCACCCCCGACCTCCGAGTCCCACATCGCCGAGAGGACCACGGCACGGCGCATCGCGGTCCATGCCATCGTCGACGGCGATGGAACCGCGATGGTCGTCGGCTTGTGCGAGGACCGGGAGCCGATCGAGTCCGCCCAGCTCACGCCGGCCGTCGATTGGGGCCTGCGTGACGAGGCCCGGCAGGTGCTCGCCGGCGCGACCGGGCCGGGGGCGTGTTCGGTGATGTTCCAAGTCGGGGCCGACGGCGCCTGGTCGTTCGCCGGCGTACGGCCGGGGCTCGACGCCGGGCATGCCGTCACCGAGATGACCACCGGGATCGATCTGGTGAAGCTGCAGCTCCACGTCGCCGACGGGGGCCGCTTCGACGAACCAGTCCCGGAAGCGAACGGCCACGCGATCGCAGTACACCTGCACGCCGAGGATGCCGAGCGGCATCTGCCGTTGGCGGCCGGGAGGGTCGCCATGTTGCGCCTGCCGGGTGGTCCCGGGGTTCGGATCGATCGCGGTGCGGCCGAAGGCGACATCGTCACGCGTTCTGCGGGCGCCGCGATCGCCACGCTGACCGCATGGGGTCGCGACCGGGACGAAGCCGTCGCGCGGCTGCGACGCGCGTTGGCCGAGACGGTCGTGGTGATCGAGGGTGGCGCCACCAACCGAGGGGTTCTGCTCGACCGGTTGTCGACCGATTCGACCACGAGCGCCACCTTGGAGGAGCCACCCGACGCCGTGCTGGCCATGCTCGTGGCGGCGATCGACTGCTACGACCGGGAGCTGATGGGTGACCACGCCAGCTTCTTCGCGTGGGGTCGGCGCGGACGACCGCAGGCGGCGAGCGACATCTCCCGGCGGGTGGAGCTCCGTCATCGCGGTGTTCGCTACCTGCTTCACGTGTCGCACACCGGACCGATCAGCTACCGCATCCGCCTCGGCGACGCCCACGTCGACGTCGACCTGCGTCGCACGGGCCAGTTCGAGAGCCGGTTGGCGATCGCGGGACGCGACTGCCGGGTGGTGTCGTCGACCGCCGGCACCCACCACGCCGTCGAGGTCGACGGCGGCGCCCACCATTTCGTGAGGGATGACGGGAGCATCGTTCGTGCCCCGGTGCCGGGCGTCGTCGTGTCGGTGTGCGTGGCGCCGGGTGACCAGGTCGAAGTAGGCGATGCGGTGGCGGTCGTCGAGAGCATGAAGCTCGAGACGATCGTCGGCGCAGTGACCGCCGGTCGTGTGCGCGAGGTACTGGTCAGCACGAACGCGCAGGTGCCGGCAGGAGCTGTCCTCGTACGGCTCGAGGAGGAACCCGACGCCCCGACCGCGTCCGCGAGCGCGTTGCGGTTGCCCGCCACCGTTCCGCGGCCCGTGGGGACTCCCGCCGAACGCTGCGCCGCCAACGTTCTCACGCTCAGCAACCTCCTGCTCGGCTACGACATCGCTCCCGCCGACGCCCGCGCCGCGGCCGACGACGAGGCCGACGTCTACCTCGCTCTGGGTGCCGACCCCGACGTGCTCCGGCGCGAGATCAATCTCGTGAAGCTGTTCGCCGATCTGCAGGTGCTCTTCCGGATGCGGCACGACCTCGCCGACGACGAGGAACGGGTTCGCAGCCCGCAGGAGCACTTCTTCGCGTACCTGCGCTCGCTCGACGTCGTTCGCGAGGGTTTGCCCAGCCGGTTCGTCGCCGACCTCCGGCGTGCGCTCGCTCACTACGGCGTGCAGTCGCTCGACCGGGGCCCGTCGCTGCAGGGCGCTCTGTACCGGATCTTCCAGTCGCACCAGCGGGTGGCGATGCAGCTGCCGGTGCTGGTCGCCGTGCTCGAACGCTGGCTGCACGCGGTCGAGCCGCTCACCGACACGAGCGGCGACGCCCTGCGGGAGTGCCTCGACCACCTCGTCGCCGCGACGGTGCACGCCCACCCCGTGATCGCCGACCTCGCGCGCGAGGTGCAGTACCACCAGTTCGACAAGCCCGTGCTGGCGCGCGCCAGTCAGGCTGAGCTCGCCACGATGGAGCAGCACCTTGCCGCGCTCGGCGCGAGCGCAGACGACACCGCGCGCGCCGACCACGTCAACGCGCTCGTCGCTTGCCCGCAGCCATTGGCGCCGGTCCTCGTCGGACGCATGTCGAAGCTCACGGAGGCCGAGCAACGGGTTGCGCTCGAGGTGATGACCCGCCGCTACTACCGCATGCGCAAACTCGGTGGAATCGAGGGAGTAGACGGCACCGAGAGTCCGATGCTGCACGGCACCTACGACGACGCGGACGGCATCCGCGTCCACGTGCTCACGGCCACCGGCTCGATCGACGACCTCGACGGCATGGTCGCAGATGCTGCACTCTCGGCGTCGGGCACGGCGGCCGACCAGACCGTCGTGGTCGATCTGTACACCTGGTCCGCGGCTCCGCTCGGCGATGCCGACG
>DASUEW010000833.1:0-5210 GCA_036274875.1 Ilumatobacteraceae bacterium | reverse complement strand
CCGGAAGGGTCGAAGGTCCTCGGTGCATCGTTGGCTACCCGCCGCGACGCGGTGTCACCCCTGGGGACCAACGGCCCTACCTCTCGGGTCGCCTCCAAGGCACGGTGGGGCCCATGAGTACGTTCGCGCTCGACTCGACCCCCCATCCGGGGCATCGGCCCGGGGTGCCAACGACGGTGCAGCTCGAGGGCGTCGGGCGTCGCTACCAGATCGCCAGCAACGTCGTCGACGCCTTGCGTGACGTCGAACTCGAGATCGACGAAGGCGAGTTCGCCGTCGTCCTCGGACCGTCCGGCAGCGGGAAGACGACGTTGCTGAACATCATCGGCGCCCTCGACGCGGCGACATCGGGACGGGTGACCGTGGCCGGTCGTGACATCTCCGGAGCGAGCCGCAAGGAGCTGTTCCAGTTCCGGCGGGAGGTCGTGTCGTTCATCTTCCAGAGCTTCAACCTGTTCCCCACGCTGACCGCGCTGGAGAACGTCCAGTGCGGCGCCGAGATCACGCGACGCGCCGTGGATGCGAGGGCCACGGCCGCCGAGGTCCTCGAGCAGATCGGTCTCGGCGACCGGGTGCATCACTTCCCGAGTGAGATGTCAGGGGGCGAGCAGCAGCGGGTCGCGATCGCCAGAGCGCTGGCGACCGGTAACCCGCTCCTGCTCGCGGACGAACCGACCGGCGACCTCGACTTCCGTACCGGTGTCCAGATCCTCGAGCTCTTGCAGGCGCAAGCCGACGCGGGGCACACCGTCGTCGTCGTCACCCACAACCGGGAGATCTCGCGGATCGCCGACCGCGTGATCGAGCTCGGGAGCGGCCGGATCGTGAGTGACGGGCCGCCGGCTGGAGGCCGGACCTCGATCGCGTCGCTGCGCTGGTGACCGCGATGCGGCTGCTGTTCCTCCTGCGTTGGTCGCTCCGAGACTTGCGGCACCGCTGGGTCCAAGTCGTCGTGATCGCGCTCATCATCGCCGTCGGCACCGGGGTGTACTCGGGCCTCGGCAGCACTTCGACGTGGCGCCGCGTCTCGAACGATGCCAGCTTCGCCGCGCTCGGCATGTACGACCTGCGGGTCAAGGCCTCGGCCGGCGCGGACGCACCTCGAGGCGCGATGCTCGGCGCGCTCGACGGACTGCCCAACCGCGCCGCGATCACCGACGCCGAGGAGCGCCTCGTCGTTCCGAGCCAGGTCGACGCGTCGACAGCTGACGAAACGATTCTCGTCCCGGCGCGCATCATCGGCGTGGACACGAGCGACAACGGGCCGGCGATCAACTCCGTATCGGTTGCCGACGGGGACGGACGCGCGTTCACGGAGGGTGACCGCGATGTCGTCATCCTCGAACGCAACTTCGCATCGTTCTACGACCTCCCGCCGACCGGCACCGTCGACGTCGGCGGCCAACCGATCGACTACATCGGGATGGGCCTGAGCCCCGAGTACTTCTTCGTGATGTCCGAGGAAGGCGGCCTGTTCGCCGAGGCCAACTTCGCGGCCGTGTTCACGCCGCTCACGACGGCGCAGACACTCGCCGGCCGGCCCGACCGGGTCAACGACCTCGTGATCAGGGTCCGACCCGATGCGGACATCGCCGCCATCGCAGAAGAGCTGCAGCAGGCCTTCGACGGGTCCGGG
The DNA here is from genome assembly GCA_036274875.1 of Ilumatobacteraceae bacterium. Lineage (GTDB taxonomy): Bacteria > Actinomycetota > Acidimicrobiia > Acidimicrobiales > Ilumatobacteraceae > JALOLG01. The sequence goes on along the minus strand of DASUEW010000833.1, from coordinate 3,574 downwards.
TTGGCCGTCACGGTGATGCAACGCACCGACGAGGACGCATATCGCGTGCTCTACGACGACATCGACAACGACCAGAAGTTCTGGAACGTGTTCGCCGCCCTGATCCTCGCCGGCGCGGCGTTCGGTGCGTTCAACCTCGCCAGCCGCATGGTCGAGGCCGAACGCCGCCAGCTCGGCATCGGCATGGCGCTCGGCGCCTCACCCGCCCGGATCGCCCTGCGTCCGTTGCTGGCCGGCGTCGAGATCGCCGTGCTGGGCGTGGCGTTCGGGATCGCGATGGGCCTTGCGTTCACCGCCGCGATCCGCCCGGTGTTCACGGAGTTGCTCCCGTTGCCGGTCTGGCGGACGGAGTTCCAGGCCGCGACGTTCGCCCGCGGCGCGGTCCTCGGCTTCGTACTCCCCGTCGTCGCGACCGCGTGGCCCGTGTGGCGGGCCGTACGGGTCCTGCCCGTCGATGCCATCGCCACCACTCACCGGACCAGCCGGGGCGGACTCTCCGTGCTGCTCCGACGACTGGGCCACCCGACGAGCACGTTTGCCAGGATGCCGATCGGAAACGTGCTGCGCACACCGCGTCGCACCCTGCTCACGGCGCTCGGGATCGCCGCCGCGGTGACCGCGCTGGTGTCGACGCTCGGGATGATCGACTCGTTCGTCGACACGATCGATCGCAACGACCGCGAGGTGCTCGGCGCCCACCCCGACCGGGTCACCGTCACGCTCCAGGAGTACCTCTTCACTCGCGGGAGCGAGATCACCGCCATCGCCGCCGACCCCACGGTCGGAGCCGTCCAACCCGTGCTGCACGTCGGAGCCCGGTTGTCCACCGACGCGAGTGGCGAGCCGATCGATCTGCTCATCGACGTCATCGACCTCGACGGTCCGGTCTGGTCCCCGACGCTCGTCGCCGGCGCCCTTCCCCGTGACCGCAGCGGCCTGGTGGTCTCGGCCGAGGCGGCCTCGGACCTCGACATCGGACCCGGCGACCAGGTCGTCCTGGAGCACCCGGCGTTCCGGGAAGGCGGGTTGGAGATGCTGCAGACCGACATGCGGGTCGTCGCGGTCCACCCCAGCCCGTTCCGGTTCAGCGCGTTCATCGACCGCTCCCAGCTCGCAGTGTTCGGCGCGCCGGACGTCGCCAACCAGCTCTTTGTCGTCCCGGCGCCGGGCGCCACATCGCAGGACGTGCAACAGGCCGTTTTCGGGATGCCGGGAGTCGCGTCCGCGCAACCCGTCAGCGCGGCCAGCAAGGTGGTGAAGGACAGCCTCGACGACTTCGTCGGTGTGCTCCGCGTGCTGGAGGTGTTCATCTTCCTGCTGGCGCTGCTGATCGCCTACAACGCGACGAGCATCAGCGTCGACGAGCGTGCCCGCGAGCACGCCACGTTGTTCGCGTTCGGGCTACCCCTGCGACGCGTCGTGCGGATGGACATCACCGAGAGCCTGCTCATCGGTTTGACGGGCACGGCAGTCGGTGTGGCGGCAGGACTCGGGGTGCTCAGCTGGTTCACCCGGGTGCTGTTCGCCGACACCATGCCCGAGCTGGGAATCGGCGTCGCCGTCTCGCCGGTCACGATCGTCACGGCGGTCGTGCTCGGGGTCCTCGCCGTCGGTGCGGCGCCGATGCTCACCGTCCGCCGACTCCGGGGAATGAACATCCCCGCCACTCTGCGCGTCGTCGAGTGAGTTTCGGGGCGAACCCGCACGTCCCGCGCGCGTAGCGTGGGCGACGTGTCACAGCCGATGTTCCCCCTGATGTCTGCCGACGAGCTCGCCGGTCGGCTCGACGAGCCCGGCATCGTGGTGTGCGACGTGCGCTGGTACCTCACCGACCCGTATCGGGGCCGGCGGGAGTACGACGAAGCTCACGTTCCCGGAGCCGTGTTCGTCGACCTGCACACCGAGCTCGCCGGCACCGTCGGGGGTGGCCGCCACCCGTTGCCGACCACGTACGAGTTCGCCGCCCATCTCAGCCGGCTCGGCATCGCGCGCGACGACACGGTCGTCGCCTACGACAGCGCCGGCGGCGCGGTCGCATCGCGACTGTGGTGGATGCTGCGGTCGATCGGCCACGAGCAGGTCTTCGTCCTGGACGGCGGCTATCAGGCGTGGGAGCAGGCCGGGCTGCCCACGACCGACATCGCCGTCGTGCGAGTTCCGACGGGGTACCCGGTCGTAGGTGGGTGGAGCGGCGTCGTCGACGCCGATGAGGTCGCCGACCTCGTGGACAGTGGGATCACGCTGATCGACGCCCGCGCCGCCGATCGCTTCCGAGGCGAACACGAACCGATCGATGCAAAGGCAGGTCACATCCCGGGCGCGATCAACCGGCCGCACCTCGAGAACCTCGACACCGACGGCCGCCACCGATCAGCCAGCGAGCTCGCCGAGCGCTTCGCCGACGTCGGGCCGGCGCCGATCGTCTACTGCGGAAGCGGCGTCACCGCCTGCCACGACCTGCTGGCGATGACGATCGCCGGGATCACCGACGCTCGTCTCTACCCCGGCTCGTGGAGCGACTGGTCGTCGCAACCCGACCGGCCGGTCGCCACCGGCGACTGAGCGCGCCGATCCGTCCTTCACACGCCCGGCGGTGTGTACTCCACCTTCTTTCCGGTTGCTGCGTCGATCTCCTCAGGGGTGAGGAGCACGACAGTCCGGACGGTCGCGCCGCCCGCGGCAGTCACGCTCAACGCCAAGGCCGCGGCCGCGCTGTTGTCGGGCAGGTCTGCCACCACAAAGACGTCGGTGTCGCCGAACGCGAAGTAGAACGATTCCAGGGATCCGCCGACGCTCTCGGCGGCTGCCTGAGCGGCTGCCTTGCGCGCCGAGCCTCCGTTCGAGACGACTCCTTTGGCCCCCTCGAGTGTGTAGCTGGTCTGGAGCAGGTATTTGGGCATCGCCGCACCTCCACATCAGTTGGCTATGTCAGTGACTCGCGCATTTCAGTCGACTTGGACGTCTCGACATTGGCATCGTAGGCACCGCCGAACACCACACGAATCGAAACGCACTAGCGCGTGGGCCACCGGTCGACGATCCCGTAGGTGGCACTTTCGTGGCTGAGCTCGCTGCGCACCAGAACGACCTCGGCGACCCGAACCTCGGCCGCGATCGGAGCGGGCTTCATGTCGTAGCTGACCCCTCGGCGCAGCCGGGCGAGCGTGAGATGACCGTTGAACGGCAGCGAGCCAGGCGGCTCCCCGACGTCGGCGGTCGCCGCACCGACAGCGGCCACCAACTCCTCGAGCCCGGCGACTGGAACGACGAGCGCGCGTTGGCCGAGTCGTCGCACGTGCGGACCGAACACAGCGGTCGCGGTGGGCAGCGTCGCGCCGGCGAGAGCGGCGCGCACGTCCGACGGCTCGGCGTCTCCGAGGAATCGAACGGTGACATGCCAGTTCGCGGGTGGCACCCAGCGCACTCCCGGCTGGTCGGGCCGGGGTAGCGCGTCGAGCTGCTCGATGAGCTCCGCGGGCGGCCACACGGCGAGGAACAGTCGGGCCATCCCCCCAGCGTTGCACTCGACTGCACTCGTTCGATGTGGAGGCGCAGCAGTCCAGCGGCACCACAA
>DASUEW010000832.1:0-6569 GCA_036274875.1 Ilumatobacteraceae bacterium | reverse complement strand
GAGAACGTCCCGACCGATCGGTGACCACAGCAGGATCGGCACCGAGAGCACTGCGGCGACGATGAACCGGCGGCGCATGTCGGCCACCATGTCGGCCATCGATGCGCCGCCATGGCCGCCGTGACCCATCACCTCGTGCGGCGACCGCACAGCAGTCTCCGCCGCCGCGTGGCCCTCGTGTTCCGGGGCATGCCCAACATCGCCGCTCGGCCCGGCATGGCCGGCGTGGCCGTGCGGTGCAGGGTCCTCCATCGGATCGCACACGTGGTCGGGTACCGACTGGCCCGCGCAGTGATAGCCGCACTTCTCGACCCATCGGCGAAGCTCCGCCACGTTCGTCACCGCTGGGTCGTAGGTCACCGTTGCGGTCTGCCCGACCGGATTGGCGTCCACACTCTTGACCCCGTCGAGACGCCGAAGGGTGGTGTCGACGACGGCTTTCTCGCTGGCCCAGTGCAGTCCGCTGACATCGAGCACTGCGGTCGCCGCCCCTTGAGGCGGTGCTGCGCCGTGGTCGGTGTGATGGTCGTGGTTTTGTGCTGAGGGCATGGTTCGACCCTTCGTGGTCGATGGGAGGCTGTCGATCTCCTACAGTCTGTCGCACAATGCGAACCGCGTGTTTCGCCGATCGGGACGCCCTGCTCACCGCGCTGATGGTCGACGGTTTCCACGAGTTCGCCACGCAGATCGCCGCTGCGCTCGAAACGGCCCCCCTGACGATCTTGCAGCCCGCGTCGAGGCCGCGGCGGTCGCCTACCGGCGTTTTGCCGCCGCCGATCCACAGCGCTTCTCACTACTCTTCGGCCTACCCGCCCCCGGCTTCGTGCCCCACGCCGACGGCGCAGCGGTGCACGCGAACGTCACCGCGATGACCCACCTCGAACAGCTCGTGCGAAGTGTGATCGACCACGGCGTGCCGCCCTCACCACTCGTACGAGAGGTCGGGCCGGCGCTCGCAAGTGAGGTCCCGAACAAGCAAGCCCCAGACGGCGCCCGGATCCCCGCAAACACCTACCAAGCGCTGCTCCACACACTGGCCGCGATCCATGGATTCGCCTGCCTCGAGACGTTCGGACACCTCGAATGGATCAGCGAGCAAGCGCGAGACGAACTCTTCCAAGCACAGATCAGACTCCTCGCCCAAGTCATGGGTGGTCCGTCAGCCGCCGAACAACCTCCGAGTTCGCCTGCAGCACTACTTGAAGCGAGGAACTACACCCGGTGCGGATGACTCATGGGGTCCTGCGGGCGCCGACAAGGATGTCTAAGAACCGGGTGAAGTCGTCGAGGAAGACTGACGTTGGATAGCCGACGATGTGCTCGGCCGTCGGGCTGCTGAAGACGAAATGAGAGTCCAGGGCGACGACGGGGGCTGCTCGCCTAACCGTTCCCCATCATGCCGTTACCCACGTCCATCATCTCTTGCGCGTCGCCCATCATGGTGTCGCCCTCGCCCATCATCGCCTCACCAGCGTCCATCATCGACTGGCCTGCGGTCATCATCTGGCGCCCCTGTTCGGTCACATCGCTGTCACCCATCGCCTCACCGTTGTCCATCATCGCCTGCCCGGCGCCGACCATCGACTGCCCACCGTCGCGCATCTGCTGGCCGTTGTCGGTCATCATCTGGCCGGCGTCTTGCATTTGCTCGCCTCTGTCGCGCAGCATCGTTCCGGAATCACGATTCGACGAGTCGTCATCCCCGCACGCGGCAAGAGTGAACGCGACCGCGACTACAGCGGCTGATGCCGCTGCCAGCCTCCACTTGCCCATCAGATTCCTTCTCACGAGCGGTTCTCGAGCTCGGCCCGGCGGGTGCGGTACTCGTCGACACTGATCTCGCCCGCAGCGAGACGCCCGTCGAGCCGCTCGACCGGCGAGGCCGGCCCGTCGTTCCCGTTGCGTGCCCAACCCCTGACGATCCAGGCGATCAACACCCACATCAGCACCATCATCGGGACCATCACCATCCACGCCCACGCCCAGCTTCCGTTCCACCACATCATCGCTGCGGCCTCCTCTTCTCGGTCATGTCTGCTGCTCGCTGAACCGACCTGGGCGACCGTCGGATCGGGAAGGCCGAACGTTTCACTTCCAGCCGGGCGGGTTGGTTACTACAAGATGTAGTGTACGCGTGCCCCCTCAAGTATCCACCGGTCCAAACGGACCAGCGACACCAATCCGGTGGGCCGAGAGGCGTGCGAGCCCATCAGCAAACACGTACCAGGGTACCGGGGGGGACCCGCCGTGAGTTCTCGCTGTGCTTCCGCCCCGTCGCCCGAACTCCTACACTATGTAGTCGTCATACCTACCAAAGGCGGATCGCATGGACCAGTGGGACAGGAACCGGGGAGCGACGCGATGGACTCGGCGGCGCTTCCTGGTCATGGCCGGTGCCACGGCGTTGACGGTTCCCTCGTGCGGCCGGGGCAACGGTCGCCGCGCCGTATCCGCGCACGATCCGTCGGTTGCCGCACGGGAGACGACACTCGGTGGCGTCGCCCCGACGATTCGCCGCCTGGCCCTCGTCGCCGGACCGGTTCAGCTCGATCTGGCCGGGCATGTGGTCGAGACCTGGGGCTACACCGGCGATCCGATTCGCGCGACAGCAGGCGAGGTCCTGGAGGTCGTACTGCGCAACGAGCTGCCGGAGAACACCACGATCCACTGGCACGGGATCGCGATCCGCAACGACATGGACGGCGTGCACGACCTCACCCAGCCGCCGATCGCCCCGGACTCTACGTTCACCTACCGGTTCCTCGTCCCCGACCCGGGGACGTACTTCTTCCATCCCCACACCGGTCTGCAGCTCGACCGCGCGCTCTACGCACCTCTGATCATCGACGATCCCGCCGATCCTGGCGCGTACGACGCCGAACACGTCCTCGTCTTGGACGATTGGCTGGATGGCACCCCGGAGGAGACATACGCCTCGCTGCGCGATGGCATGGGAAACATGGACATGGGTGACATGAGTGGCATGGGTGACATGGGTGGCATGGGTGGGATGCACTCGGGGAACGCTCCGGACACGTCGATGCCGACGCCGACAGGAATGGGGATGTCGACGCTGCTCGGTGGCCACCCCGGCGACGTGGCGTACGCGATGCACCTCATCAACCAACGCCCAACGGCGGACCGCCCGACATTCGACGCGCCCGCCGGCGGGCGGGTGCGCCTGCGGCTGGTCAACGCGGCGTCCGACACCGCCTACCGGGTCGCCGTGGGTGGGCACCGCCTGACCGTCACTCATGCGGACGGATTCCCGATCGAACCAGTCGAGGCGGACGCGGTCCTGCTCGGGATGGGCGAACGCTACGACGTGACGGTCGACGTCGGCGCCGGCGTCTATCCGATCGTCGCCGTCGCCGAGGGCAAGGGCCAGTTCGCCGCGGCAGTGCTGCGGTCCGGCAACGGCGAGGCACCCCCCGCCGACACGATGCCGGCCGAGCTCGACGGCACGACGCTCGGGTATGCCGATCTGGTCCCGCACGAGTCCGTCCGACTCGCCGCTCGCACTGCCGATCTCGAATACACGATGCAGCTCACGGGCCAGGAGATGCCCTACGACTGGGGCATCAACGGCAGCGCGTTCGCCGAGCTCGATCCTTTCGAGGTCGAACAGGGCCAGCGGGTCCGTCTGGTCCTCCGCAACACTTCGACGATGTGGCATCCGATGCACCTGCACGGCCACACCTTCGCCCTCGACGGCGGCGCGCGGAAGGACACCGTGATCGTGCTCCCCGACGAGGAGGTGGCCATTTCCTTCGATGCCGACAACCCCGGCCAGTGGATGTTCCATTGCCACAACACGTACCACCTCGAGTCCGGGATGGCGGCGCTGCTCTCCTACGTCCGTTAGCAATGTCGACGGTCTGCGCCTCGTCGATTGCACGTTCCCCGCAACGCGAATCCGTAGCCGGTGTCGATGCCGTCGTGCCGTCCAGGGCGCACCATCGGATCATGAAGAACCATCGTTCACGCGACCCAGCGATGCGACCGCTCCGGCGACTGATGGTCTCCGCGGTCGTCGTGTTCGTTGGTCTTGGACTGGCAACCACGCGCGGTGCAAGCCCGGATCAACCGTCGAACACGCCCGGCATCTACTCGGGCTACACGCACGAGGAACTCCAGGTCGATGCCAACATGACACAGCAGATGTCCACCGCAAACGCCAACACCGCCTCGCAGAACCACAGCCGAGATGCGCAACTCGTACGGTCACAGGACCCCAACTACGTTGACGCCCTCGAGCAACACCAAGCGGACGGCAATCGGATGCTCGCCCGACAGAATCCGTAGCTGCTGCGCGCCAAGGTTCCCGCGGGTCAGCACACCGCACGGACGTAGTGATACGGGTTGACGGCGGCGCCACCGCCGGGGTGCACCTCGAAATGTAGGTGGTTGGCTGAGGTGTTCCCCGTGGCGCCGACGTAGCCGATGACCTCGCCCTGTGACACCGATCGGCTCGAGCCCTCCCATGCGCTGAGGTGTGCGTAGTAATACTTGGCGCCGTTGTTCGCCGTCAGCCAGATCGCGTTGCCGCCGAGTGCGTTGGTCTTGAAGTTGGCCGAGCCTGACTCGACCGCGACGAGCGGAGTCCCGCCCGGCGCCATCATGTCGACACCTTGGTGACTGCGACCTCCCGAACGTGGCGCGCCCCACGTGTCCGCGTAGGCCGTCGGTCCGGCGACCGGACAGATCATTCCCGCCCCGGCGTTCGAAGGTGGCGCGACCGGCACCGGCGCAGTGGGCTCGGGTGTCGACGGCTCGGGTGCCGGCGGCGGATCGGAGTCGACACCCGGAAGCGTGGGCGAAGGGGCCGGTACAGGAACGGCCACACCGCGTCCTGCGCCGCCGCCTGCCACGGCCCGGGGCGCCGCGGGCGCCTGCGCGGCCGCACGGGACGCGGCCTCCGCGGTCTCACGCTCTTGTCGCTCGCGGCGCTGCCGCGCAAGCTCTCGTCGCACCGCCTCGTCGTGCAGTCGCTGCTCCTCCACCTCTTTCAACTGGAGCACCTCGGCCTCCGCCCTCGCCTGCAATTCCGCGTGCTCCGCTTGCGCCGATGCGGCTTCTTCGCGTCGATGCTCGAGATCACTGCGACGGTCGGTGATCTGTTCCATCAACGCCTCGAACTCGTCGAGCTCGACAGCAGCCGAGCCGCCCGCTACAGAGCGCAGCACGACGGCCGCCTGCTGATCCGCCGCCGCATCGATACCAGTGAGCAACGGATTCGACTCGGCCCCGGCACCCACAAACCGGCGCACCGCAGCTGCCTCCAGTGCCGTGCGCATCTCACTCGCCTTCGCCTCCAGCACCGCCAACTCGGCCGCGGCCGTTTCGATGTCCGTCGTCAGCTGGTCGATCCGTGACTCGGCATCGAACATCGCCTGCGCGGCCTCGTTCGCCCGGTCCTGCGCCGCCTGGATCTCGCGTGCGGCGCGCGCGGCCGCCTCGTCGGCGTCCTGCGCACCAGCACCTGCCGACCAGGAGGCCGCCGCCACGGCGAAAATCGCGACCACAGCCAGATGAGATGCGCCGCGGCGGCGCCCGAGCAGGGTCTGCGACAGCATGTAGTAAGACACTACAGCCAGATGACGGTCTGATGACGAAGTCACGTCACGCCCGCCGCCGGGTGGCCACGACGAGCTCTACCTGTTCCTCGGGACTGCGATCGCGGGATACAGCACATGGTGGCTCGGGAGGTTCGACCGCCAGCGTTAACGAGCAGCCGACGCTCGTTCGTCATGATTTCGTCATGAATCCGAAATATTGGTTACGTTCCCGTAACATCGGGGAATGCTTCACTTCACCCCTCTGTTTCGTCGCGTCCTGGTTTCTGGCGCGTGCATGTTGACGCCCGTGCTGGCCTTGTCGGCGCCCGTCGGCGCCCACAAGGCCGACGAGACGGCGTCGGCCAACGGCCGCTCCGACTCGACGGTCCTAACGATGAGCTGCCCGCTCACCGTCGACAGTGATTTCGTCGACAGTTGGGGTGACGGACGCTCGGGCGGCCGACGACACGAGGGTGTCGACATGGCCGCGCCGCGAGGTGCCACGGTCCTCGCGGTCCGCTCCGGCTTCGCCGAGTTCAAGGTCAGCCGGTCCGGCGGCAACGCGATCTGGCTGACGACACCGGACGGCGACAAGTTCTACTACGCCCACCTCGACGCCTGGGAGGGCAAGAGCCGCGATGTGCGGCGCGGCGAGGTCATCGGCTACGTGGGGAGCACTGGGAACGCTCGCGGCGACCATCTCCACTTCGAGACCCGACCCGGCGGCACACCGGTCAACCCCTATTCGATCGTCTCCGCGGCATGCACCAACACGCGCGACTGGTGGCGCCGCTCGGATCTCTGAAATCTGCGGAACGCATCTTCCTCGCGGCGATGCCCGGCGGATCGCAACGTTGCGTCGGCCGGGGGGAGCGAGCACGGTCGCCCAGGATTCGAGTACGACACCTTGTAGTGTGTTGGTCGTCAGCGCACCCCCATCCTCATGATGCGTCGCCATCACCATCACCAGAATCAACACAGCGACTTGCAGGCCGCCGTCTACACCCGCCG
>DASUEW010000831.1:0-3131 GCA_036274875.1 Ilumatobacteraceae bacterium | reverse complement strand
TCGCCACAGCGATCGTACGTAGCAGCCGTGAGAAGGCGACTCCGGGTTAGGTCACCCGTTGCCACTCGACCAACCGCTCAGAACGCCGGGTCGGTGGCTACTTGACGCTCGATGTGTCGGAGTGTTCGGTCCCGGTGATCTCGTATCGCCACGTGATCTCGTTGTGGGTGAACTGCACGTCCTCGAACGCTGCAATGAACGGCGGGTCGCCGGGGTTCGCGTCGCCGTCAGGGCTGACGAGATGAATCCTCGCCACGCGTCCTTGCGCGATCTCCACTGTGAAGTAGTGCTCCGTGGTGCCGTCACCGTTCGGGCTTGGACGGAAGAACTTGAACGTTCCTTCGATGACCTCGTTGTTGCAGAGCGCCTTGGCGAGAAGTGGCGAGGAACGGTCGATCGGCTTGCGGATCGAGATCCCTTCGTGGGTCCGGCGTCCGGTTGCCTGCCCGCTGCCCTGCCTTTGCGACGCCGCGACTGCCGATTGGAACGCGGTGCACTCGATCGCGCCCTCGGTCGTCTCCTGCTCGGAGTCCCCTTGGACAGCCGCGCCGTTGGCGGTCAGGAAGAGCGCGACCGGTATCGCGCCCCTTGGGACATCAACGCCCGGCGACCGATCCAAACCAGCCATCCTTGGCACCTCTCAAAGCACCACAGCCGCCCGCAGTCCGCCGATTGTAAGTCGCGCTCGCTGCATTGTCACCCGGGCCGAGGTGAGCGTCCCGCTCTGGTCTGCGTGGGCGCGTTTCTCACAGCGTGAGCGGAAATCGGTCCTGACCGCCGCAGTGCTGGTCGCCGCGGCCGCGGCCGCGACCGGCGGTGTACTGTCCGCGGCCGCCGACGGCGGCCGTCGTCACCGCATCGTCGAGGTCGATGTCGCCGAGAGCGGCGCCCGCTTCGTCATCGACGAGGCCCCCGTGTTCGACGACGGCTTCCCGGCCCACGGCAACCCGTTCCTCACTCAGGGCTACATCTATCCGGCCGGCACCCTGTCGAACAGCAATGGCGTCAACCCCGACGGCAGCCCGGAGTATCAACAACCCCGAGCTGCCCACCATGGGCATCGACAAGACCGTCATCCTCGAACTGGATCGAGGGTAGCCACGCCTGTGGTCGGCGCCCGGGGATCCGTTCGGACTCCACCCGCGACGTGTGCTCGCGTGGTCCTCGTACCCCGCCGACGCAACACGGTTCCTGTTCGAGACGTGATGAACGCCGCAAGACACGATCGACGCCACGAGGATCCCGATTTGCCTCCGCGGCCTCGGCAACAGACACGCGGGTGGCGCCGTCGTCGGTTGTCCTGGTGATCGGACGGTCAGGTTCGGTCGGATCGCCGGAGATGGTCGGCCCACAAGAGCGCGACGATGGTCATCGAGTCGATGATCTGGCCGTCGAGCACCATGTGTAGGGCGTCTGCGAACGCGACCGTTTCGACACGGAGGTCCTCGGTGGCGTCGGGCTGGGCGGTGGCGGCGGTGAGGTCGTGGGCGAGGAATAGGTGGGCGGTTTCGTCGATGACGCTCTTGGAGGTGGAGTAGGCGGTCAGCGGTGTGAGCCGTCCGGCTCGTACGCCGGCTTCTTCGGCGAGCTCGCGCTGGGCCGCGGCCTCGATCGTCTCGCCGTCGTGGACGCCGCCCGTGGGCATCTCCCACGTATCTCGTCCGGTGATGTAGCGGAACTGTTGAACGATCAGCACGTGGTCGTCGTCGACGAACGGCAGCATCCCGACGCAGGAGCCGCATCGCACCACGCCGTACAGAGTCGTTGCACCGGACGGCAGTTGGACGATGTCCTCGTCGACCGCCATCCATGGGTTCTCGTACGCCCGACGGCGGCTGAGCCGGCGCCATGGGGCCGTTGGTGGCGCGTCGTCCATCTGTCAGCCGCCCGGGGAGGGTTGTTCGCCGCTGGTTCGAGGTGCCGTTCCGTTCCGTTCCAGCAGCGCGTGGAGGAACCGTTGGTCGGTGCCCCATGGGGTGCGGTGGTCCTGTTCGAACGACTCGAGGAGCGTGAATCCGTCGCCCATGAGCTCGGCCAGCGACGAGGGGCTGTGACGCGTGACGGGCAGGCCGCTGCATTGTTCGGGGCCGACTGGTGAGAACACGGCGAGCACGGCGTGACCGCCGGGTCGCACGGCGGCGGCCGCCCGCGCGGCGTAGGCGGCCTGGTCGGCACGCTCGGTCAGGAAGTGCAGTGCTGCCCGGTCGTGCCACACATCGACCGGCTCGTCGAAGGTGACCTTGCGCATGTCGGCCCGGGTGTAGTTGACGGCGTCGGCGCCGTCACCGAGCGACGTGCGCAGCTGCGCGAGCGCGACGTCGGAGATGTCTACTGCGTGGAGGAGGCGGTAGCCGGCTGCGACGAGATCGCCGACGAGCGTGGAGGTGCCGGCGCCGATGATCGCCACGTGGTCTGTCGGCGCCGACACGCGGCGCACCAGGCGGGTTCAGGGTTCGGAGGTGGTTTGGAACCAGCTGACGGTCTCGGGCGCGGTCGTGGACCAGACGGTGTCCCAGTGGTGGCGGGCGATGGTGTCGTCGTAGCGGGCCACGATGACGATGCTACGACGGTGACCCGTTGGCTGGCGGCCGGTGAATCTCAACGTTTGCGAAACATCACGCGGCGACGGCGTCGCAGGTCGTCGCGGTGAGAGATGATGTGGCGATGGCCCGGGTCGAGCTTTTCGATGCGACGACCGCGCCGCTGTTGGCCGCGTCGTACTTCGCGGGTGGCGATCCGGGGCCGATCGTCGCCGCGCTGGCCACCGTGCCGGAACTGCTCGCGCCGACACTCGGGTTCGTCGGGGCGGCCCTCGGTGAGGGGGCCGCGTCGGCGCGGCACAAGGAGTTCGCGATCCTTCGAACCTCGGTCCTGCAGGGTTGCCGCTACTGCATCCACGCCCACACGGCGGTCGCGCTCGAGGTAGGCCTGAGTGTCGATGAGATCCACGCCTTGCGCGGTCAGGTGCCGCTCGAGACCGGTTTCCGCGACGCCGGCGAGCGAGCGTTGATCTGTTGGATCGACGCGATGGCAGGAGCAACTGGTCCGGTGCCCGACGACGTGTGGACCGCGGTCCGTGGGCACTGGCCGGAGCACGTGCTGGTCGAGCTGGCCGTGACGATCGGTGCCAC
>DASUEW010000830.1:0-2263 GCA_036274875.1 Ilumatobacteraceae bacterium | reverse complement strand
GGCCCGTCTCGACATCGGTGGCCGCGAGCAGTTGGTGGGCTCGCTCGCGGCGCTCGCTGCCGATTCGAGCGAGCCACCGTTCGTGCTCGTCACGCATCATGTCGACGAGGTGCCCCAAGGGATGACACACGCGCTCTTGTTGCGCGACGGCTGCTCGATCGCGCAGGGGCCGATCGACGAAGTGCTGTCGAGCGACGCCCTGACCGAGTGCTTCGGCCTCCCGCTCGTGCTCGAGCGCCGCGACGACGGCCGGCTCAGCGCGTGGTCCCGGCGGTGACGAGGGCGATCAGCGAGGCGCTCCCGCGCCTGATCTCGTCCTCGAGCACGCGGTCGAGCAGACCACCGGTCCACAACGACCCGCTGTAGGACAGGCGCATCGTCAGCTCGCTCCCGCCGGGCGACGGTTCGAGCTCGGCGCGCAGCGCCCATCGCGCGTGCACCCGCCCGTCGAGCTCGGCTCGCTCGAACACCACGAGCTGACCGGGGATGGCGTCGGATCGCACCATGCGCAGCCGTTTCGACCGCGCGAGCGGTCCGATCCTGGCGCGCAGCTCGACCGTCCACGCCGAGCGGCCTTGCGGATCGTCGACGCGCTCGGCGGCGTGGACGAGGCGCATCCACGACGGATAGCGATCGAGGTCACCGACGTGCTCGTAGAGCTCCCCCGGCTCGCACGGGACCTCGAGGCGCTCGGTGATCTCCATCAGCGCGATTCGCTCACTGGCGACGCCAGCTCATCTGGCCCGGTCGGTGCCCCGGAAGGCACGCGCGAGCAATGGGCTCCTCACCTGGAGCAGCCCATCGAGATCGTCGTCGACGTCGAAGTCGGGCACCCACGGGGTCGAGGGCTCGTCGGCAGCGTCGGTCGGACGAGCGGACATGGCATCCTCTGATTCAGTGGCCGCCAGTTCGAGTTGCTCGACGTGCTGGCGGGCCACACCGGCCGAGACTGTGCGCGGGCGGCGCTTCGGGCGCGCGATCGGACCACTCGCGTCGATGGGTGTGCGGAACAGCCGCGGTCGCGGCTCCCGGCGGTCGTCGAGTGTCCACCCGCGCGGCACGACCATCGCGTCGGCGTGCCGACGGCAGAGGACTCCCGTGTCGTGGCCATCGGCCGGATGGAACGTGTCGACCCAGAACAGCAGGTCCTCCGGCTCCATGCCGTACGACGCGGCACCGGGTTCGGAGCACCCCGGTCGCTCACACAGCCGTCCCACGTCAAGCCAATCTACTGAAGCGCGCTCTCACGCAGGGTCTTTGGTCCATCGAAACTCGTGTACTCCGCGCGATCGTCGGGAACCATGGCGACGATCCGGGCGACCGACGTGCGGGCGATCTCGACGACACGACGCGACGACAAGGAGCTGCACGTGACGAGCAAGCTGTTCAGGTGCATCGGTGCGACCACCGCAGGGGTCGTCGCGGGCATCGTGATCGCCGCGGTCGCGTCGGCACACGTGCACGTCGAGGTCGACGGTGAGGCGGTCGCCGGTCAACCAGCGCAGCTCGTGTTCGTGGTGCCGAACGAGCGGGACGACGCGGCGACCGTGACGATCGAGGTCCAGATGCCTCAGGACACCGACCTGACCGACGTGGTTGCCGCCGAGATCGAGGGTTGGACGATCACGACGACCACGCGAGGCGGCGACCTCGTCGACACCATCCAATGGGACGCCACCGGCGCCGCACTCGTCGGCGAGGAATCCGCCGAACTACCGGTCGCAGTCGGGCCTCTCCCAGCGGTCGAGTTCCTGACGTTCCCTACCGTCCAGACGTATGACGACGGCGAGATCGTGCGCTGGATCGAGCCGGCCCCGGCCGGTGAACCCGAGCCCGAGCTCCCCGTGCCGACGCTCGCGATCACCGCTGCCGCGCCGGGGGACACGGCCGCGCCGACCGAACCTCCGGCGACCGATGCTCCGGTGCCGACAGAGCCGTCTCCGACAGCTTCGACTGACGCGACGACACCCCCAGGCGAGAGCCTCGTGATCGCGCCGGCCCCCTCCGACACCGACCTCGTCGACGACGCGGCAGCGGACGCCACGACAGAGGTCACCGAGACGCCCAGCACGCTCGGGACCGATGACGACGACGGGGCGGCCGTGTGGCCGTGGGTGGTCGTCATCATCGTCATCGTGGTCGTCGGTGGCGGTGTCGCGATCGCCATCGCCAGGAGGCGCACATCGGGCTGAACCTGCCCGCGCGACGGCGCGGTCACGTGGCCCTGTTGGCCGGCGTGATCGTCGCTGCGGTCACCCTCGCT
>DASUEW010000829.1:0-3936 GCA_036274875.1 Ilumatobacteraceae bacterium | reverse complement strand
GGCCACAGACGAGGGTCGGGCTACGCGCGTGATCGGCTGGCGTGGTTCGTGTCGATCGCCGAGGAACGTTGTGAACGTCTGCGTGTTCAGTTGGCCACGGCCGAGGGAATCGTCGATGAGATCCGTGATGCCGTGCGGTCCAAGCCGCGTCGCCGCTGAGCCTCTCGACGTCAACCGAGAACGATCCGATCTCGCGATGCTTGCCCCGATCGTCGGTTGACGATGTCGAGCGGTGGCACTCGCTACGTGCCCGCCGGGGTGGCGTCGGGCGCAGTGGCATCGGCGACTTCGCCGATGTGCGTCGCTCCGTAGCCCTCCTTCTCGGGGTGCCCGTGTGCGCCACGTGTGACGGCGAACTCCTCCTCCGGGGAGAGGACGAGTCGGTGGCGCCCGGCGATCGAGAAGTACGCGAGTGCGACGAGGTAGAAGATGGCGACGCCGTAGACGCCCGGACGGTAGTCGTCGTTCCAGAACATCGCCACCAGCGAGACCAGCGCGATCACCGCCGCGATCGCCGCGCCCCACTGGCCAAGCGGGCTGCGATATGGACGCTCGATGTGCGGCATGCGACGGCGCAGGATGATGAAGGAGAGACATTGCGTGGCGTAGGAGATCACGGCCCCGAAGACCGCCATGTAGAGCAGTGCCCCTCCGACGTTGCCGCCCAGCCAGCCGTGCTTGGATCCCTGGTCGAGCAACAGCGTGAGTCCGTAGCCGATGACGCCGCCCAGCACGAGAGCGACATAGGGCGTCTGCCGTTTCCCGTGGGTGACCGACAGTGGATGCGGGTAGTAGCCCGCCCTCGAGAGCGAGTAGATGTTGCGGCCGTAGGCAAAGATGATCGTGTGGAAGCTGGCCACGAGACCGGTGACCGCCACGAGTCCGAGCAGTGACGCCGACGTGCCCGTGCCGAAGATCGTCTTCAGGCCGTCGAGTAGCGGCTCGCCGGATTCGCCGATCGCCGCCGAGCCCGGCTCGATGCCCGAGTTGAGGAACAGCGTCAGGACGGCGGCGACGACGAGGGTCAGCAGGCCATAGATCGTCGCTCGTGGGATGTCGCGTTTGGGGTCGTGCGACTCCTCGGCGGCAAGGGGCAGCTCTTCGATCGCCAGGTAGAACCAGATCGCGAACGGCAGTGCGAAGAACACCCCATCGATGCCGAACGGCAGCCACTTCGAGTTGCCACCCTCCGGTTCGATGTTGTTCGCCCACCTGTCGATGGAAAAGTCGGAGAACAGCGCCCCGACCCAGAACACCACCAAGATCGCGAGCGAGACGACGCAGATGACCACGGTGAAGCGCATCGTCACCTCGATCCCCACCACGTTCAGGGCGACGAACAGAACATAGAAGATTGCCCACCAGATCCAAGTCGCGATGTCCACGTCGAACAGATCGATGAAGATCGACTGCATGTAGCTACCGATCCCGAAGACGATCACCGCTGGTGTGACGACGTACTCGATCGTCTCGGCGACACCAGTCGCGAAGCCGCCCCACGGCCCAAGCGCCGAACGCGAGAACGAGTAGGCACCGCCGGTGTGAGGAAGCGCGGGTGACATCTCGGCGATCGAGTAGCACAGACCGAAGTACATGACCGTCACCACCGCCGTGGCGATCAGCAGCCCGCCGAAGCCTGCCTCGGCGAGCCCGAAGTTCCAGCCGAAGAAGTCACCTGAGATGACAGCCGCGACGCCGAGCGCCCACAGCGACCAGACGCCGGCGTGACGGCGCAGTAGGCGTTGGGCGAAGTACTCCGGATGTGTGTCGCGGTACGTGATCGTGCCGACTCGTCTTGATTGCTCCATACGCGCGGGCCCCCTGCGGCTGGATCCGATCAAGGCACAGTGCCTCGACCGCAACCATTTTGTAGCAGGTTCCGCGTGGGGAGCCGTCCGAACTCAATCGAACACGCCGCGCACCGTCCGCGGCGAACCACGGACCGACCCAACTCAGGTCACGTCATGCGGGTAGGCCGAAGGCGTACAGCTTGTTGTTCGGTGTGCCGGCACCGAAGTTGGAGTAGCCCGATCCCCAGTAGAGCGTGCCGTTCGAGATGGCGGCACCCGACAGGCACGAGCCGCCGCTAGCGAAGCTCCAGAGCATCGTCCCGGTCGCTGCGTCGAGCGCGTACATGTGGCCCTGCGGTTCGAGGGAGCATGCATAGACGACGCCGTTGGCGGTCGTCGGCGGTCCGGAGGTGTCACCGAAGAGTCCGTTGGAGGGATTCGGGGACGATCGCTGCCAGATGATTTGGCCGGTCGCGGCGTCGAGACCGCTCCACACGCCACTGGTCGTCACGGCACCGCTCGGTAGCGGCCAGGGGACCGCGTTGCTGTTGGCGTTCGCCGTGTACACGCGCTTGCCGTCGACTGCGGACCCCCATTGCAGACCGCCGCCCGTGCCACCTGGTCCGGCCCGGGTGACCCAGACCTCGGCACCAGTGGCTGGATCGAGCGCCCAGTATTGACCGCTCTTCTGGCCGGCGCCGACGAGGTCACGTGAGCGGCCCTTGGCGTCTTTGACGCTGAATATCGCCGGGGCTTGACCGAAGTCGTAGTCGGGTCCTTCTGGTTCCGGGCAGTTCGAGCCGTCGCCGAACGGCGGCGGCAGGCAGCTGGTCGTCCACGCATCGAAGGGGATCGCCCGCTTCGCCCAGCGGATCACCCCGGTCCTCAGATCGAGCGCCATGATCGAGTCGAAGTGGTCATCGGCTGCGATGCAGGCCGCCGTGTCCTCTGGGTCCGGGGCGGCAGCAGCGACACAGTCAAGTACCGATTGCGGCACCGAGTAGTTGTTGCCGGTGGCAATGTACAGCTGCCCGCGCTTGACGTCGATGGCGGGCGAGCTGCCCCAGACGGCGTTGCCGCTGTAGCCAGGTGGCGCCATCGACGTCCTCCACAGGATCTGGCCGGTCTCGACGTCGAGCGCCAGCATGCTGCCGCGGAACGTGCAGCAGGGGTAGCCCGGCACAAAGCCGGCGAGGGCTTCCTCGAGCGACGCCACACCGACGTACACCCGGCCGTCGAACACGGTGGCTGACTGCGTGATGATGGAAGCGGGATGAAGGTCGGCCGAGGTGCTCCACAGCAGCGCACCCGTGGTCTTGTCAAAGGCGAGGATTTTGCCGCCCGGACCGCCACCTGGGACCAGGATGCTCCCCTGGGTGCCGATGATCACCTTGTTCCCCGACACCGCGGGTGTCGCTCGAGCCTTGTCGAACGGGATGCCGCTCGCTGCTGCGATGCTCACTTTCCAGATCTGCTGACCCGTGTTCTTGTTGACCGCATACAGGTTGCCTGCCCAGTCGGGCACGTACACGGTGTTCCCATCGACTGCCGGCGTCGCCGAGACGTCGCCGCCGGTCGTGAACGCCCACTTCTGCGTGAGCGATGCGACGTTGTCGACAGTCAGCTTCGTCTCGGACGGCTGCGACCGTGTGTTCTGTAGGTCGCCCCCCGCCGAGATCCACTGACTCCCACCAGGCGCGGCGATCACCGCGGTCCCGGCGAACAACACCGCCGCTACGACAGCAATGCCGCTGAATCCCGTCCTCGATCTGCTCACCCTGTGCTCCTTTGCGGTTGCCCTACAGCGCGAACGCGGCTGTGACGCGTCCGCCGAGTACGTGCATCGCGGCCCACGCCCAACACGTCGTCGGTGACACATCGACCCCCATCGCACGCCCTGATTCGTGCGCGGCTCGTCCGCAGCACGGTGGAAAGATCGTGCGGGGGGCCGGATTCCTTACACGATTTTCGACGAGCCGGTCTCAGTCGTTGCCGTTGCCACCGTTCGAATTCTCGTTGCTCGCGCTTCCGTTCGCTCCAGCGCCGTTGCCGTTGCCGTTGCCGTTCGCGTTGGCTCCTCCGGCGTTTGAGTTCTCGTTCGGGTTGCCGCCGTGCGCGTTGGCGTTGCCGGTCGCGTTGGCGTTGG
>DASUEW010000828.1:0-5715 GCA_036274875.1 Ilumatobacteraceae bacterium | reverse complement strand
AGCGCGGACAGTTCGAGAGCGCCTCGTCGACATCGACCCGCAGACCGTCGATGCCATCGACGACCGTCGGGTGGCTGCGACCATTGATACGCACCCGCCGTCGTCTGGCGGGTTCGATGACCAGCAGGCCGACGAGCGCGTCCTGCTCGAGCACGTCGCGCAACGGGTCGCCGAGCTGGGCCTGGGCTGCGATCGTGACTTCGGACCCGCTCGCTCGCATGAAGCCGACGGGACCGGTGAGCAGTGTGCACCACACCGTTCCGTCGGGTCGGCGGGAACCTGCCACGACCCAGGGCTGGGCGGCGAGAAATTGGGCTCCGACCTGGGGGATCACCGGACGCGCTCCCATCGGGTCAGCAGCATTCGCAGGTCGGTGCTGAGCGCGGGCCGACGTGACCCGTGCATGCGGGGGCGATGGTCATGGTTGCGCCTTTCGGGGTTCGAGATCGCGAGTGCGGTTCGGGAGGGGATCTAACTGGTGTTGCTCTTTATACAGGTGAGAACATCACCTGACAACCTACTGTTGGCGGTTAGACTGATCGTCGATGCCGAGACCCGTGCAGCCCCTGCCCGATCAACCGTTGGCGATCAAGTTGTTGAACACGACGTGGTCCGGTGACGGCGGCGTGGTCGACCTGCTCGCCGACCGCGACGACGTGGCGCGATGGCTCGCGTCGGTCGGGTCGACGGCGCAGGCGACCGAGCCGCTGTGCGAGGCGCTCCGCGCGGCGCGAGACGCGATCGAGGCGGTCGCCCGCAACCCAGCCGATCCGGCGGCGCTGCGTCAGCTGAACGCGCTGCTGGCGCGCGGCACGATCACCCGATCGCTCACCAGCGACGGAACCGCGGCGCGCGAGGTCACAGTCGACGACGCCTGGCAGCCGGGCTGGCTGGCGGCCGACGATCTGCTCGAGATCCTCGCCGCCCACCCGGATCGGATCCGCCAGTGCGCCCACCCCCGCTGTGTGCTGTGGTTCCTCGACACCTCGCGCAACGCCAGTCGCCGCTGGTGCTCGATGGCGGGATGTGGCAACCGGTCCAAGGCCCAACAGCACTACCACCGACGCCGGAAGGCATCTGTCCGATGACTCTCGAGTGCATCAATCCCGAGGGCCTGCCGACACCGGCGAGCTACACCCATGTCGTCGCGGCGTCTGGCAGCCGGCTGGTGTTCGTCGCCGGGCAGGTGGCCGACGACGCTCAGGGCAACCTCGTCGGTGCCGGCGACCTGGCTGCCCAAGCCCGGCAGGCGTTCGCCAACGTCGGCCGCTGCCTCGCCGCCGCGGGAGCCCTGCCGAACCAGGTCACGATGATCAGGATCTACGTCGTTCATCATCGGCCCGAGTATCTGCCGGTCATCTCGGAGGGCCGGATCGCGGTGTTCGGTGACCACCGACCCGCCGACACGCTCGTGGGGGTGGAGGCGCTCGCCGAGCCCGGGTACCTGGTCGAGGTGGACGCGATCGCCGTTGTCGATTGATCGACGTCCGAGTTCGATCCTCGACAACTCGCTGGGCATCGAACTTGCCAGCCGGCCGTCGGTTCATCTAGGAGTAGCGCATGGCGATCGATGGTGACTACGAACCGAGCGCGTTGCAGTGGGTGCGCGAGCAGGTCGAGGCGTACGAGGCGTCCGGCGGAACGGAGGCGAACACGCTGCGCGATACGGGCATCCCTGTGATCATCGTGACGATGAAGGGCGCGAAGAGCGGCAAGGTCCGCAAGATCGCCCTGATGCGCGTCGAGCACGAGGGCGAGTACGCGCTGGTCGCGTCGTACGGCGGCGCTCCCACGCACCCGGCGTGGTATCGCAACCTGACGGCCGATCCCGGCGCGGTGCAGGTGCAGGACGGCCCACAGCCGTTCGACGTCACGGTCCGCGAGGTTCACGGCGACGAGCGGGCTGCCTGGTGGGACCGGGCGGTCGCCGTGTTCCCCAACTACGCCGAGTACCAGACCAAGACCGACCGCCAGATCCCGGTGCTCATCGCCAGCCCACGCTGAAGATGGCCTGAGCCGGCCTGAGAGGTGGCGGCCGCGGCATCGGCGGCAGTGTCTCGACGCTCTGGCTCCGAGGAACGCCACGTCCGGGTGCTCATCGGTCGGTGATCGCCAGGCGTGCGGCGAAGCCGACGAGCAGCCCGCCGACGCTGCGCTGCACCCAGCGCATGACCGTCGGTGCGCCCAGCACGCGGCTGCGGACCACCGCACTGACGTGTGCGTAGGCGATGAACACGGCGAACGTCATCAACATGAAGATCGACCCGAGGCCGATCAGGCGTGGATCGGCCAGGCCCGGTGGAGTTGCCAGGAACTGCGGTAAGAACGCGAAGAAGAACACGGTCAGTTTCGGGTTCAGCAGGTTCAGCAGCACGGCTCGACGCACGACCGTACCGACGGGCTGGTCGACCGGTTCGACGTCGTCGAGCCGGAGACCGCCGCCCTCGCGGATCATCGAGATACCCATGAACGCGAGATAGGCGACGCCGATCCAGCGCACCACCTCGAACGCCGTCGCCCCGGCCTGCATCACACCCGACAAGCCGACCATCGCGGCCGCCAGATGAGGGACGGTCCCGAGCGTGCAACCCATCGCCGCGACGAGGCCCCGCCGCGTCCCACCGCCCAGTGCACTCGACACCGTGTACACGACCCCGGTCCCCGGAACCACCACGACGACCAGCGACGTCACCAAGAACTCGACCGACACCTCGGTCACCCACACCCGAACCACCACCACCGCCACCGCGGTGGCCACCGACGCGGCGAGGAACCACCATTGCCCGCCCGCACCAAGTGACGCCACCACCCGCATACGGGTCGAGCGGATCCGAACTGCGACGCCCGACCGCAGCAGGTTGGCCGCCTGACCAACCGACACGCGGGTCCGGCCCGGCTCGCTCGCGTCGAGCAAGGTGGCGATCAGGTCGTCTTCATGACATGTCCGCCATGTCCTCGGGAACACCCGAACCAGACGCCGATATCGCCGCTCGAGGCTCACGCCGGGCCCAGTTCGGCCCGCCGCGCCAACTGAACACGTGCCGCCGACACGTCGGCTTCGAGCTCGGCGACCGTGCTGCGCAGGGCCGCCAGGCCCGCACCGGTGATCCGGTAGTAGCGGCGCATACGACCGTTCACCACCTCCTCGCGGTCGACGTCCAACCAGGAATCGCCCACCAGCCGATCGAGCGCCGTGTACAACGTGCCCGCCCGCAACCGAACCCGGCCTGCCGACAACGCCTCGACGGCCTGGATGATCCCGTACCCGTGCAACGGACCAGGTGCCAGCGCAGCCAGGATCAGGAACGTCGGCTCCCTCAACACGGCCACCGGTATATATCGAACAACGGTGTATCCGCAACCCAATTGATGGCGACCGCCGATGCCTTGTACTACTATGCATCGTACCTCGAGTCATAGGAGGCGGTGTGCACATCGACAAGGACCTGGTCGCGGCCTCGGCGACGCCGCTCGTGCTGGCGATCCTGGCCGAGGGCGAGAGTTACGGCTACGCGCTCCTCAGGCACGTGCGTGAGCTCTCCGACGGTGAGCTCGAGTGGTCGGACGGGATGCTCTATCCGTTGCTCCATCGCCTCTGCCGGCTCGGGTACGTGACGATGGAATGGCGGACCTCGCCGGAAGGGCGGCGCCGCAGGTACTGCGCGATCACCGACGCCGGTCGGGCAACGCTCGCGGAGCAGCGACGGCAATGGGAGACCGTCACCCAGGCGTTGGGCGGCGCGTGGGGAGGCTCCGGTTGGATGCCGATGGCACTGGGTGAGGCGTGAGCCTCATGGATGGCGTGGAGTCACAGATCGCCGAGTGGCGGTCGTACGTCGCCAAGGCCCCGGCCGTCAATGGCCGCGACGCCGATGAGCTGGAAGCTCATCTTCGCGACCAGATCGCCGAGCTGGACGCCGCCGGTCTCACATCCGACGAGGCGTTCCTCGTCGCCGTGAAGCGGATGGGCGACCTCGACACGCTGTCGCGTGAGTTCGCACGCGAGCACAGTGGCCGACTCTGGAAGCAGCTCGTCCTGACGGGTGACGACGAGCGAGCGCGCCCTTCCAACGGGTGGCTCGAGGCGCTCGTCTTCGCCGTGGCCGCGGCGGCCGCGACCCAGGTCGCGCGCCTCGCCGCACAGTTTCCCGACGAGGAGCCGGATTGGTTGCTGCGGAACTTCAGCCTGTTCGTGTTGCCGTTCCTCGCCGGGTACTTCGCCCGCCGGCGGCAACTCGACGCCCGGCGATGGATGCTCGCGGCCGCCCCGTTCGTGCTCGCGGCGCTCGTGGTCAACATGTACCCGTTCGACGCGGATTCGGACACCGAGCTTCTCGTCGCGCTCCACCTCCCCGTCGTGTGGTTCGCGGTCGCCTTCCCCTACATGTCTGGCACCGTCCGATCGCACGAGCGGCGCATGGACTTCGTCCGGTTCACCGGCGAGTGGGTCATCTACTACGCGCTCATCGCGCTCGGTGGCGGCGTGCTGCTGGGGCTCACGGCACTGATCCTCGAGCCGATCGGGCCGGACCTCGCCGAGCGGGTCGTCGAGTGGGTCCTGCCGTCGGGCGCGGCCGGTGCCGTGATCGTGGCGGCATGGCTGGTGGAGTCCAAGCAGCACGTGGTGGAGAACATGGCGCCGGTGCTGACCATGCTCTTCACCCCGCTGTTCGCCGTGATGTTGACCGTCGCGGCGGCCACCTACGCCGTGTTCGGGGTCTTCGGCGCGTTCGACCGCGAGCTGCTCGGCGTCTTCGACGCCCTGCTGGTGGTCGTGCTCGGGCTCGTCCTCTACGCGATGTCAGCGCGAGAGCCGTCTCGCCCGGCCGGGCTGATGGACCGCGTCGAACTGCTCGCCGTCGCCAGCGCCCTCGTGCTCGACGTGATGGTGCTCGGCGCGATGATGGCGCGGATCGGCGATCTCGGTTTCACCCCGAACCGCGCGGCAACGCTCGGTCTCAACCTCGTCCTGCTCGTGAACCTGGCGGGGACCGCGTTGCTCTCGGTGCGGTTCCTCAAGGGACGGATCACGTTCCATCGGCTCGAGCGATGGCAGACCTCGTACCTCCCGATCTTCGCCCTCTGGGCGGCAGCGGTCGTCGCCGTCCTCCCGCCGCTCTTCTCATTCGACTGACCGAGAGCCACGCACGGGGAGCAGCGCGGCGAGCTCCCCGTTTCGGGCCGATCTATCCTGCGCCCGTGGACGTCGTCGATTGGCTGCTCGAGGGCGATCCCGCGATCCGCTGGCAGGTGCTGCGCGATCTGACGGATGCCTCGACCGACGAGGTCGCCGCCGAGCGAGCGCGCGTCGAGCACGAGGGCTGGGGCGCCCGCCTTCTCGCGCTCGAAGGTGCCGACGGGTTGTGGGACGGCGGCGCCTGCTTCCCTGCGGGCTACTCCGGCGGCGAGCCCGGGCAACCGTGGACGGCGACGATGCACACCCTGCAGACCCTGCAGATCTTCGGGCTCGACCCGGCGTCGGCGGCGGCCCGTCGCGCAGCCGAGCTCGTCGCCGAGCACGGGCGCTGGGAGCACGCCGGTCAGCGGTACTTCGACGGTGAGGTCGAGCCGTGCATCAACGGCCGCACGATCGAGGCCGGCGCCTACTTCGGGGTCGACGTCGCCGCGATCGTCGAGCGGATCCTCGGCGAGCGGTTGGCCGATGGCGGCTGGAACTGCGAGGTCGAGAACGGGTCGGTGCGCTCCTCGTTCGAC
>DASUEW010000827.1:0-2093 GCA_036274875.1 Ilumatobacteraceae bacterium | reverse complement strand
ACCGCCGCCTCCATCGGAGCATCGGCCGCGCCGGTGCCGGGCACGGTCGTGTCCACGCTCGTCATGTCGGTCGCCGGGACGGAGGCCTCGGTGACGGTGGGCGTGATGGCGCTCGCTTCGGAGTCGTCGTCGCCACACGCTGCGGCGGTGAACACGAGGATCGAGAGGGCGAGGGGGAGCAGGGGACGGGTTCTCACGGGCGCTGGTTCGGCGCCGCGGTCCTACCGGATGTCCGACGTGACCGACGTCACACGAACCGGTGGCCGAGGATCCAGCGCGGTATCAGCGGCGGCCGCGAGCGCGGCGGCGGATCATCCACGGCCACGGGTCGGGCATCGGCGGAGCGGTCACATCGATGACGACCGGCCCGCCGTCGGCGAAGGCGCGTTCGAGCGCCGGCCGTACCTCGTCGGGCCCGTCGGCGCGCAGACCGAGCGCGCCGAAGCTCTCGGCGAAGGCGACGAAGTCCGGGTTGCGGAGGTCGGACACGATCGTGCGGTCGGCGCCGAACCGTTGCTGCTGGATCCGCTTCACGTTGCCGTACGCGCCGTCGTTGAACACGAGCGTGACGAGTGGGATGCGGTACTGCACGGCGGTCGCCAGCTCGTTGGCCGTGAAAAGGAAGCCGCCGTCGCCGGCGACGACGAGCACCTTGCGATCGGGAAGCACCGCCTGGGCGCCGAGCCCGGTCGCAAAGCCGCTCCCGAGCGTTCCGGCCGGCCCCGACGAGACGAACGTGCGCGGGCCGCGGAAGTCGAATGCGAGATGAGCCGCAAACCCGATCTGCGTCACGTCCTCGACGAGCACGCCGTCGTCGGGCAACACATCGCGGATCGCGGCGAGGTGATCGAGCTGGGGGCGGAGGTCGTCGATCGCGGCCAGGTACGCGGCCCGACGTTCGGCGAGCTCGACCGTGCGGTCGGCCGGGTGAACCTGACCGGTGAGGGCACCGACCAGGGCGAGGCAGGCATCACGGGCGTCGGCGTGGATGCCGAGCGCCGTCACGCCGTGGCGGTCGAGCTCGTCGGCGTCGACGTCGATCTTGATGATCGACAACTCGTTGTCGGTCCCCCAGTGCATGATCGGCCACTCCATGCGGGTGCCGATGCCGACCACCACATCGGCGTCGGCCCACAGGTCGTACCCGACGGGCAACGGCGCGAACAGCGGATGCGCAGTCGGAACGACCCCGTGACCCATCCGCCGTGTCGTCACCGGCGCCTGCAGCAACGTCGCCAGGGCGGCGACCGCGTCGCCGGCGTCCTGCGCGCCGCCGCCGACGACGATCAGCGGTCGCTCGGCGCGGGCGAGGAGCGCCGCCGCGCGTTCGATGGCCGAGGAATCGACGGGCGGACGGCTGGCAACCGGGTCGACGAGCACCGGTTCGGCCGGTGCCGACCAGCGGTCGGCCGCGACCTCGATGGCGACCGGGCGCGGACGTCCCGACACGACCGCGTCGATCGAGCGCTGAACCTGGGCGCCGGCCGACGTCGGATCGACCACCAGCTCGACGCGCTTGGTGAGCTGCGACAGGATCGCGGTCTGATCGGGGAGCTCGTGCAGCACGCCCCACCCGCGACCCTGTGCCCGCGATGGAATCTCGCCGATGATCGCCAGCACGCGCGCGTTGCTCCAGTACGCGGTCGTGAGCGCCGCGGCAGCGTTGAGCATCCCCGGGCCGGGGACGACGCAGAACCCGCTCGGCCGGCCGGTCGCGATCGCTGCTCCGGTCGCCATGTAAGCGGCGCCCTGCTCGTGGCGGGTGACGATCGGGCGGATGTCGTGGGCGTCGAACAGAACGTCGAAGAAGTCGTCGTTCTGGACGCCGGGCAGGCAGAACAGCGTGTCGATGCCGAGCCCCCGCAGCCCCTCGACGACGTGACGGGCAATGCTCGGATCGCTCATGCGCCCATCATCGCTCACACCGGGTCGTCGGCCGCCACGTGGTCGTCGTCCGCGAGATGGAGCACGGCGCGGCGTTGGGCGACGTCGAGCTGGCGGTAGGTCGCCCAGGCGCTGGTGTTCTCGCGGAGCTGCTCGGGCGTGCTGGCGCCGAACAGGATGCTCGCGAGGTTCGGGTGGGCGAACGCGTA
>DASUEW010000826.1:0-3602 GCA_036274875.1 Ilumatobacteraceae bacterium | reverse complement strand
CGCACCTTGAACGCGCCGGTCGGCGTGTGGTTCTCGTGCTTGACCCACACCTCCGTCCCGAGCTCCTCGGCGAGCAGGGGCCACGCGTACTGCGGCGTCGGCGGCATGTGCGCGTACACGATCGCCTCGGCGCGGTCGAGGTCGTCGAGCGTGAACATCAAACGACTCTCAATTCGAACCGTTCGATCGACGCGGAACCGCCACACCAGATTCGGTGACGATGGTGTCGAGCCGGATGTCGTGGGCTTCCGTCGGCAACTCGTCCACGACCTGGGGATCGAACCCGACACCGATCGATGTGCAGTCGGGTCGCACCGCGGCGAGGAACCGGTCGTACCAGCCGCCGCCCTGGCCGAGCCGCGCACCCGTTGGCGTGAACGCGACGCCGGGTACGACCACGACGTCGACCGTCGTCGGGTCGGGCTGATCTTCCGGGACCACCACGAGTTTGTCGCGCTCGTGGCACCAGGCGATGAACGGCGCCGTGTCGGGTTCGCCGGCGATCGACGTGAACACCATCACGGTGCCGGCCCGTACCACCGCGTCGAGTCCCTCGACCGTCGCCCAGATGCGCTCCGAGCGGCCAGCCTGGTTGGGCAGTGCCCGGCGCATCGTGCGCATCCGCGACCGCAAGGCTCGCTTGTCGTCGATGGGCAGGGCCACGGAGCCGCAGCGTACAGTCGTCTCCGTGACCGCCCCCGACGCGAATCGCTCGTTCGACGCCCAGCAGTTCCGGTCCGTCCTCGGCCATTTCCCCACCGGTGTCACGATCGTCTCCGGCATCGCCGACGGCACACCAGCCGGGTTCACGATCGGCTCGTTCACGTCCGTCTCGCTCGAGCCACCGATGGTGGGGTTCCTGCCGATGACGACCAGCGACACGTGGAACGCGATCGCCCCGAGTGGGAGCTTCTGCGTCAACGTGCTCAGCCGCGAGCAGGCCGATCTGTGCTGGCGCTTCGCCAAGACCGGCAACGAGGACGAACGGTTCGAAGGGGTCGCGTGGCACCCCGCGCCGACCGGCTCGCCGATCATCGATCGAGCGGTGGCCTGGATCGACTGTGAGGTCGAGGACGTCTACGAGATGGGCGACCACTACTTCGTCCTCGGCCGCGTCGTCGCCCTCGAAGCCGATGCCGACCACGACGGCGACGGACCGCACCCACTGCTGTTCTTCAAGGGCACGCTCGGTGGCTTCGCCGCCGAGGGCTGAGCGCCAGAAGATAGATGAGGCGTGACGTGTCGGGAACAGGCGTCCGAATCGCAGTCGCGCTCGACGTCGCGGTCGTCGTGCTGTTCGCGGCGATCGGCCGGCGCAACCACGACGAGGGACCCCGCACCGCGACTCTGTCGATCGAGAACTCGGGCTCGAGCCTCGATGACGTGACCCGCATTGCGGCGCCGTTCCTGCTCGGGCTGGCAGTGGGCTGGCTCGTCGCCCGCGCGTGGCGGCGACCGTTCGACATCGCGACCGGTTGCACGATCTGGGTCGTCACGATCGCGCTGGGCATGGTGCTGCGCCGCATGGTCTTCGATCGTGGAATCGCGTTCTCCTTCGTTGTCGTCGCCACCGTTTTCACCGGCGTCCTGCTGATCGGATGGCGTCTCGTCGCCCGTCGCATCTCGCCGCGACTCACACACCAGAATTAGACACCAAAGTCAGACGAGGTTCGTGATCGCACCCTTCTCGGCACCCTGCGCGAGCAGGGCGTACTTGCCGAGCACCCCACTCGTGTAGCGCGGCGGGTTCGGCGACCACCCCTCGCGACGCGATGCCAGCTCGGCGTCGTCGACGAGCAGGTCGAGCGTCAGCGACGGCACGTCGATGCGGATCCGGTCGCCGTCGCGGACGAACG
Organism: Ilumatobacteraceae bacterium; assembly: GCA_036274875.1. Taxonomy (GTDB): domain Bacteria; phylum Actinomycetota; class Acidimicrobiia; order Acidimicrobiales; family Ilumatobacteraceae; genus JALOLG01. The sequence continues at coordinate 1,746 of DASUEW010000826.1, read as the reverse complement.
CGATCGGCCCACCGTCGACCGCTTCGGGCGCCACGTGACCGATGCAGAACCCCCAGGTGCCACCCGAGAACCGGCCGTCGGTGATCAACGCGCAGTCGGCACCCCGACCCGCGCCCTTCAACGCGCCCGTGATCGCCAGCATCTCACGCATCCCGGGGCCACCCTTCGGGCCCTCGTAGCGGATCACGATCACCGTGCCCGGCTGCATCTCGCCCGCCATCACGACCGCCATCGCCTCGTCCTCGCCGTCGAACACGCGAGCGACGCCTTCGAACGTGCGCTGCTCCTTCGAGAGGCCGGCGACCTTCACGACCGAACCCCTCGGCGCAAGCGAGCCGGTGAGCACGTTGAGCCCGCCCTCGACGTTGATCGGCGCGTCGAGGGGGTGGACGACGGTGCCGTCCGGTTCTGGAGGATCGATGGCGGCGAGGTTCTCGGCCATCGTGCGACCGGTGACGGTCAACACGTCGCCGTGGATCAGCCCGGCGTCGAGCAGGTGCCTGAGCACGACCGGTACGCCACCGATGCGGTCGAGGTCGGTCATGTGGAACTTGCCACCCGGCTTCATGTCGGCGATGTGTGGGACGCGCGCCGCGATGCGGTTGAAGTCGGCGAGCTCGAGTGCCACACCGATCTCGTTGGCGATGGCGAGCAGGTGCAGCACCGCGTTCGTGGAGCCGCCGAGCGCGTTGGTGAGGGCGATCGCGTTCTCGAACGCCTGCTTGGTGAGGATGTCGCGTGGCCGGATCCCGAGCCGGAGCATCTCGACCACCGCCGCACCGGCCGCCGCCGCGTCGTCCTCGCGACGACGATCGACCGCCGGCGGCGACGCCGATCCTGGCAGTGAGAGTCCGAGGGCCTCGCCGATCGAGCTCATCGTGTTGGCGGTGAACATCCCACCGCAGGCGCCCTCACCGGGGCAGGCGTTCTTCTCGATCGCGTGCAGCTCGTCCTCGGTGATCGTGCCGGCGGCGCAGGCGCCGATCGCCTCGAACACGCTCGTGACGTCGAGTGCCTTGCCGTTCAGGTAGCCGGGCAGCGTCGAACCGTTGTAGACGAACACGCCGGGGAGGTTCAGCCGGGCGATCGCCATCATCATCCCCGGCATCGACTTGTCGCAGCCGCCGGTGGCGACGAGACCGTCGAACCGCTCGGCGTGCATCACTGCCTCGACCGAGTCGCAGATGATCTCGCGACTGACGAGCGACGCCCGCATCCCCTCGTTGCCCATCGAGATGCCGTCGGACACGGTGATCGTGCCGAACTCGAGCGGCACTCCGCCGGCGCGCCGCACCCCCTCCTTGGCAGCCGCGGTGAGGCGGCGGAGCGAGGCGTTGCACGGGGTGATCTCGTTCCACGACGAGGCGACGCCGATCTGCGGCTTATTCCAGTCGTCGTCGGTGAGCCCTACCGCACGGAGCATCGCTCGCGAGGCGGCCTTCTGGATCCCGTCGGTGACATCCCGCGAGCGCGGCTTGATGTCGACCTGGATGTCGTCGCTGGTCACTGCTCCACCATGTCACCGATGCGAGCGACGAGGCGCCAGCCGAGGAGCGGCCAGCAACTGTGCGGGCTGCTTGTGGTGTGGCCGGGGAACGCAATGATGGTCATGCCAGGCGAGGGTAGTGCGATGCGTCTCACCGAGCCTGGTGGGCGCGGCACCCGCATGTCGCCGGCTGGAACTCTTGGCAGACTGGCTCGATGCCGGACGTCCGCGAGACCAACCTGCCAGGGATCGGTGTGCGC
>DASUEW010000825.1:0-2516 GCA_036274875.1 Ilumatobacteraceae bacterium | reverse complement strand
GCGGCCATCGGCCCGCTCGCCGACGCGGCGGCCGTGTTGGCCGGGGAACAAGGCACGATGGTGCGACCCGATTGAGTCGCTCGGCCACCGTCTGAAGAACACGTCGCACTCGCGGACGACTCCCGACCGTCCGATTCGTGTGGCCGATAGTGTCGAACGCGATGAACGTCGTGCGGGGCAAGGCCAACATGCGGCAGGTCGCGGCCTTGGCCGGCGTGTCGCACCAGACGGTCTCGCGTGTGCTCAACGGTCATCACAGCATCCGACCCGAGACGCGCGAGCGTGTGCTGAAAGTGATCGAGGAGCTCGACTATCGCCCCAACAGTGCCGCGCGGGCGTTGGCGACGAGGAAGACCAATCGGATCGGCGTGCTCGTCGACAGCGCCGTCGAGTACGGTCCGAACAGCACGCTGCGGGGGATCGAGTCGGCGGCGCGGGCAACCGGATACTCGGTTGCCTCGGTCACCGTCGGCCGCGACAGCGGTCCCGGTCCCGGTGTCGCGTTCGAGCACCTGATGTCGCAGGGCATCGATGCGCTGTGCGTGATCGCGCCGCGTTCGTCGTCGCTCGACCAGCTGCGCGAGGCGACCCCGCACATCCCGGCGCTGCTCGTCACCGCGGTCGCCGACGACACGTTTCTCACCGCCTCGGTCGACCAGGAGCTGGGCGCCGTGCTCGCGGTTCGGCACTTGATCGAGCTCGGGCATCGCACGATCGCACACGTGTCTGGTCCGCTCGACTGGCTCGACGCAAGGGGACGTCACCGAGCGTGGCAGGCCGAGCTCCGTGCCGCCGGGCTCGTCGAGCCCGAGGTCGTCGTCGGCGACTGGACCGCCGACTTCGCCTATGAGGTGGCGCGCCAGCCGGATCGGCTGCCGAGCTGCACCGCGATCTTCGCCGCCAACGATCAGATGGCGCTGGGCCTGATCCACGGCCTGGCCGAGCGGGGGATCGGCGTGCCTGGTGACGTCAGCATCGTCGGCTTCGACGACCTGCCAGAGGCGAAGCACTTCCTTCCGCCGCTCACGACGGTGCGCCAGGATTTCCGAGCACTCGGTGAGCGGAGCGTCGAGGTGCTCCTCGCCGCCCTCGAGGGGCGCCAACTCGACCGGCGTTCGATCATCGCTCCGCGTCTGATCATCCGCGGGTCGACGGCAGCTCCGCACCCGGCTTGACTCGGTGAGGGGCGCACGGGCGCCGCTTCGTTCAGGCGCGAAAGACCCCTCTTGACAACGCCGAAGTGAACGGTAACATTATCGATGTGACCGTTCACATCACGGTCGCCTGGGCCTGTGGGTCACAGGCACAGAAATGGAGACTCGGAGGGGGATCCACGTGATGATTCGCACTTACGCACAACGTGCGGTCGCGATAACGGCCGCAGTCGCACTGTCGCTCGGTCTGGCGTCGTGCGGCGACGACGACGACTCGGACGCCGGTTCAGCCGACACGTCCGAAGACGCCACCGAACCTGGAGCCACCGAGCCGGCTAGCGAGTCGGCGCCGGCCAGCGGTGACATGATCACCGTCGGCTTCGTGGCCGTCGGCCCGGAGGGCGCATGGCGCGCCGCCAACGAGGCCAACATGCAGGAAACGTTCACCGCCGAGAACGGTTTCGATCTCAAGTACGCACCCGCCACCAACCTCGATCAGAAGTCGCAGATCGATGCGTTCACGTCGTTCGTCGACGAAGGCGTCGACGTGATCCTGCTGTCGGCCACCGAAGGCGCCGGATGGGAGGACTCCTTGCGGCGGGCACAGGAGGCCGAGATCCCGGTGATCCTGATCGACCGCGGAATCGAACCTGACGACAACAGCCTGTACGTCACCCGCATCGCGCCCGACAACGTCGAGGTCAGCAAGTCCGTCGCCGAATGGGCGGTTTCCGTGCTCCCCGATGGCGGCAACTACTTCGTGCTCGAGGGCCCGGCCGGCGTCGGCGTGGTCAACGAGCGCAACAACGGCTGGAACTCCGTCATCGACTCGCACCCCGAGATCGTGAAGGTGGGCGCTCAGACCGCCAACTGGTCGGCCGAGGAGGGCAAGAGCGTCATGGAAACGGTGCTCAAGGCCAACGACAACGACATCCAAGTCGTGTTCGCCCAGAACGACGAGATGGGGCTCGGTGCCGCGCTCGCCGTCGAAGAGGCAGGCCTCGTGCCCGGTGAGGACGTCAAGATCGCCACGATCGACGGGACCAGGGGAGCGCTCGAGGCGCTGGCAGCAGGTCAGCTGAGCTTCGTCGCCGAGTACAACCCGCTCTTCGGTGACACCGCCCTCGACGTGGTCCTCAAGACCCTCGATGGTGAGTCGGTCGAGCCGTACATCATCGTGCCGAGCGGCACGTTCGACTCGCCGGAGGCCGCGCAGGAAGCGCTTCCGACTCGCCAGTACTGACGATCGCACCTTGCGGTGCGACGGTATCGACATGATCCTGGAACCGGTCGACAGGACCCCCCTACCGGAACCGCGGACGGCAGGGAGTGGGCTCACAGACGTGGGTCCGCTCCCGCCGT
>DASUEW010000824.1:0-13324 GCA_036274875.1 Ilumatobacteraceae bacterium | reverse complement strand
CCGTGACGCACGTCTGGTCGCCGACTCGTCCGCCCACAACCGTGACGCACGTCTGGTCGCCGACTCGGGACGCTCCCGAGCGGATGTACCTTGTTCGACACCATGAGCGACATCGTGCACATCGCCGGCCGCGAGATCCTCGACTCCCGCGGCAACCCCACTGTCGAGGTCGAGGTCGTGCTCGAGAGCGGTGCCCGGGGACGGGCCGCGGTGCCGAGCGGCGCGTCGACCGGCGAACACGAAGCCGTCGAGCTCCGCGACGGTGGTGAGCGATACCTCGGCAGGGGCGTGCTCACCGCCGTCGGTTTCGTCAACGACGAGATCGCCGGGGTTCTCGACGGCTTCGACGCGCTCGATCAACGCACCATCGATCGCGAGTTGATCGAGCTCGACGGCACCGACAACAAGGCACGGATCGGCGCCAACGCGGTCCTCGGCACGAGCTTGGCGGTCGCCAAGGCGGCCGCCGACGAGCTCGAGCTGCCGCTGTACCGCTACGTCGGTGGGGCCAACGCACACGTGCTTCCCGTGCCGATGTTCAATGTCGTCAACGGCGGTGTCCACGCCGACAACTCCATCGACCTGCAGGAGTTCATGATCATGCCGGTCGGCGCTCCGTCGTTCTCGGAGGCGTTGCGCTGGGGCGCGCAGACGTACCACACCCTGAAGAAGGTCCTGCACGACCAGCACCTGTCGACCGCGGTCGGCGACGAGGGCGGCTTCGCGCCCGACCTCGCCACCAACGAGGACGCCATCAAGATCCTCGTCCAGGCGATCGAGCAAGCCGGTTTCACGCCGGGCGACGACATCGCGATCGCGCTCGACCCGGCGGTGAGCGAGTTGTACCGCGACGGCGCCTACCACCTCGACGGCGAGGGCAAGGTGCTGTCGGCGGAGGCGCTGGTCGAGTACTGGATCCACCTCGTCGACACCTATCCGATCGTGTCGATCGAGGATGGCATGGCAGAAGACGACTGGGACGGTTGGGCCCTGCTCACCGAAGCGCTCGGGTCACGGTTGCAGCTGATGGGCGACGACCTGTTCGTCACCAACTCCGACCGGCTCCGGATGGGGATCGACCGTGGCATCGCCAACAGCATCCTTGTCAAGGTCAACCAGATCGGCACGCTCACGGAGACGCTCGACACGGTGGACATGGCGACGCGCCACTCGTATACGTCGGTGATGAGCCACCGCAGCGGCGAGACGGAAGACGCGACGATCGCCGACCTCGCCGTCGCCACCAATTGTGGCCAGATCAAGTCGGGTGCACCGGCGCGCAGCGACCGCGTCGCGAAGTACAACCAGCTGCTGCGGATCGAAGCCGACCTCGGCGAATCGGCCGCCTTCCGCGGCCGCGCCGCGCTGGCACCGTTGTCGTGAGCGTCAGCGCGGTGTAAGCGACCCGCAAGCGTCCACCGCCAAGGTGGGCTCATGTCTGCTCTCCCATCCGTCGTCGTGCTGGACGACCCGCGTGCCGTCGATCCAGCACTCGTGGGCGCCAAGGCCGCCAACCTGGCCCGCGCCCGCTCAGCAGGCCTTCCCGCGCTGCCCGGTGTCGTCCTGACCACCAGCTGGAGCCCGGCCGCGGCCGACGCCGCCACCGATGCCTGGCGCGACTTGTCCGACGGCGGTGCGCGCCGCGTGGTCGTTCGCTCGTCATCGACCGGAGAGGATGGTGGTGAGTCATCGATGGCGGGCGTGTTCGAGTCCGTGTTGGACGTCGGCGACGAAGCGCGCTTTCTCGCCGCGGTCGACGCCGTGGTCGGTTCGGCAGCCGCGGCCCGGGAAGCCGGCCTGGTCGACGCTGCGATGGCGGTACTGGTGCAGCCGATGATCGACGCCGAGTGGGGTGGCGTGCTGTTCGGCGCCGATCCCGTGTCAGGGCGCCGCGACCGCTTCCTGATCGCCGCCGTCGACGGTGGGCCTGACGCCCTGGTCTCGGGCCGCGTCGATGGCTGGACCGCCGTGTTGGACCGGCGTGGCCGCGTGCGCGAGGTGCGTTCGGGGCACGATGCGGCACGCCCACCACATCGCCATCTCCGGCGGCTCGCAACGCTCGCCCGGCAAGTCGCCAGGACGTACGGCGGCCCGCAGGACATCGAGTGGGCCGTGACCGCCGACGGACACCTGCACCTGCTGCAGGCGCGCCCGATCACGACGATCGGGCCGGCAACCGGCACCGTGTTCGGTCCGGGCCCGGTGGCCGAATCGTTCCCGGCGCCGCTGGCCACACTCGAGCAGGACCTCTGGCTATCCCCCATGCGCGACGGCCTGCGCGCCGCGATCCGGCTGACCGGTTCGATGCCGGCACGCGCGCTCGAACGCAGCCCGATCGTGGTGGTTGTCGACGGCATGGCCGCCGCCGACCTCACCGCCCTCGGCGTCGATCCGGTGGGCGGCGGTGTGCTGCGCCGGTTGGATCCGCGTCCGCCGGCCCGGCGCCTCCGCGCAGCATGGCGAGTCGGTCGCTTGCGCAGTGCCTTCGTCGCCCTCGCCACCGACCTCGTCGGACGCGTCGATACCGACCTGTCGGCGGTGCCCGCACTCGACGACCTCTCCAACCACGAGCTCGTCGCGATCCTCCGCAACGGTCGGCGCACGCTCGCCAGCCTGCACGGCCACGAGGCGATCGCCGGGCTCCTCATCCCGAGCTCCGCCACCGCATCAGTGACCGGTGCGTCACTGGCGCTGTCAGCCGTCGCCCAGGCCCACGCCGAGGGCGTGCCGATGGCCGAGCTGATCGAACGCGATCCGGTGGTGCTGGCCCTGCTCGCGCCAAGCATCGGTGACCGCAACGGCATCGATGAGCTGGGCATGGTCGCTGCGCCGTTTGCGCCGCCAGCGCTCCGTGACGATCCCGACCCCGCCGCGGTCGCCCGCGAGGCCCTGCGCCTGCGCGTGCGGTGGCTGCAGGAACTGACCGCACGTGCCGCGTGGGAGCTCGCCCATCGGCTCGTCGCAGTCGAGGTACTTCCTTCACTCGGTTCGGCACGGCTCCTCACGCTCGACGAGCTGGCACACGCCGCGCAGCTGCGCACCGTGCCGGCCGACCTCGACGCTCGACGCGAGCCCACCGGGCGGTCCCTCCCCGCCCGGTTCCGCCTCGACGACGACGGCACGGCCTGGGCGGCCGCCCCTCCGTCCAGCCGCCGTCGCCGTCGGGCGAGCGCCCACGACGGAGTCGTCGGTGTCAGCACCGGCACTGCACGCGGGAGCGTTGTCGTCCTGCGTGATCAAACAGGGCACGAGCAACTCCATCGCGACGTGCCCGTCGGCGCCGTCTTGGTGGTCAGTCACCTCGACCCACGTCTCGCTCCCGTCATCTCACGGTTGGGGGCGCTCGTTGCCGAGACGGGAAGCGCCCTCAGCCACCTCGCGATCCTCGCCCGCGAGTACCGCGTCCCGGCCGTGGTCGGCGTCGCTGGAGCGACCACGCGGTTCCACGACGGTCAGTGCGTCTCCGTCGACGGCAGCGCGGGAACCGTCACCGTCGACACCGTCGACGAGTACGTCGAGACACCGTCTCGACAGCCCATCACCGTAGGAGCACTGTCATGAACGCCCGCCTGCTCGGCAAGCTCGCCGCATTCGTCACGCTCGCTGCGTCCGGCGCGTACGTGTTCGTCTACCTGTACCGCTGGGAGTGGAACCGGGCCCAGATGTCGGCCGCGATCTTCATCGCCGCTGAGATCGGCCTGATCGGGTGGCTCCTCACCGACCGGATGCGGCGCCTCGAGCGCCGCCTCGACCACACCGCGCTCGACGCCGAGCAGCGACGGCTGCAGATCCTGCGGACGACCGCGCCGGCGCCACGCACCAGCTTCAAGTGGCTCATGCGCCCAGAGCACTCCAACGTGTTCATCCCGGTGCTCCTCGGCGCGGGCGCGGTGTTGTCGGGTCTGGCGTGGATCGTCGAACGGGTCGCCAAGGCGACGGCCGGGCGCGCCGCCGAGCACGGGCTCGCCCGTCAGCTCAGCGAGCTCGATCTGCCGAGTGGAGGCCTGCTCGACGGCGGGCTCGATCCGCTGGCGCTGTTGCGAGGGCCGCGACGATGAAGCGGTTGATCGCTCACCTCGCGCTCGCCGCGGCCGGGCTCGTCGGGGTCGTGGCGCTCATGGAGGCGACGCAGAACCGGCCCGACGATCCGCCCCCGGGCTCGACGAGCACCGTCGCGTTCACCGTGTCGACGCGCGACTTCCCGGGTGGCAACAGCACCGCCGCCAACACGCTGGCCGCTGTGTGTGCCGCGACCGTCGACAGCGTCGTGTCCGCGCCTGCCGCATCGGGTGACGAGTGGCTGGTGAGGATCACGCCTGCTCTCGGCGAGCACGGTCGCAAACGGTTGGAAGGATGCCTCGAGGACGTCACCCTCGATCGCGTGATCGGCCACGTGACCGACGTCCACACCACGGGGTGAATACCTGTCGATCGATTGAGCCAGTTCTCGAACCCGTCACCCCACTTGCCGTCGAACGCGTGATCCGGCCTGCGAGACTGTGGCCGTGAGCTCGTCACGCACATCGGTGCACCGCCCGGAGAAGCGTCCGCGCGCTTCGGACGCCGGCCGGTCGCGGCTCGGCGATCTCACCCGGCCGATCGGCATCGACCGGCGCATCACGCGCAAGCGACGCTCCAACCTGCTCCTCGGCATCGTCGCGCTCGTCATCGCCGGGGCGATCGCGGCCGCGTTGTTCCTGTTGCCGGTGCAGACGTACTTCGGGCAGAACGAAGTGTTGGCGCGGCGTCAGGAACAACTCGATCAACTCGACGCGGTCAACTCCGATCTGCAGCGCGAGGTCGACCGTCTCGGCACCGACGACGGCATCCGCGAGGCGGCGAGGGAGGAGATCGGCTACGTCGACGCCGGCGAGGTCCGCCAGACGGTGCTCGAGTTCCCGGATCTGCCGACCGACCTCCCAGACGGGTGGCCGTACGATCTCGTCACGTCGATCCTCGCGGTGCGGACCGCGGCGACCCCCTGACCAGCGCGTCAGCCAAACTCCGAACCGATGAGCTTCCACCAATCGACCGGCTCGCCGTCGAGGCCACCCATCGTGGCGGAGGCGCTCGTGCGCCACTTCGGGTCGGGCGACGATCTCGTGCGCGCCGTCGACGGGGTCGACCTCCAGGTCGACGCCGGCGAGATCTTCGGGTTCCTCGGTCCGAACGGTGCCGGCAAGAGCACGACCGTGCGGATGCTCACCACGTTGCTGCGACCGACTTCGGGCACCGCCACGGTCGCCGGGTTCGACGTCGTCCAACAAGCCGATCAAGTGCGTCGCTCGATCGGGGTGGCGCTCCAGGACGCGGCGATCGACCCACTGATGACCGGCACCGAGCTGCTCCGCCTCCAGGCCGTGCTCTACGGGCTCCCGAAGGCGGTCCACGCGACGCGGGCCGGCGAGCTGCTCGAGCGGGTCGGGCTGACCGGGGCCGCCGATCGACGGGTCGGCACGTACTCGGGTGGGATGCGCAGGCGCCTCGACCTGGCGATGGCGCTGATCCACGAACCGTCCGTGCTGTTCCTCGACGAGCCGACCACCGGTCTCGACCCGATGAGCCGGCTCTCGCTGTGGGAGGAGATCCGGCGCCTCAACTCCGAGGGCACGACGGTGTTGCTCACGACGCAGTACCTCGAGGAGGCCGATCAGCTCGCCGACCGAGTCGCGATCATCGATCACGGGCGGATCGTCCGCCAGGGCGTCCCGGCCGACTTGAAGCGCGACGTCGGCGACCCGACGTTGTTCGTCCACGTCATCCCCGAGCACATCGAAGAGGCCAAGCGGTTGCTGACCGAGTTCGGTGAGCTGCGCCCGAGCCCGGAGGGCACGCTCGGCGTCAGCCTTGCCGACGGTTCGAGGTCGGTGTCGGCGGTGGTCCGGCGGCTCGACGAGGCAGGCATCGCAGTCGACAACCTCGACCTGCGGGAACCGAGCCTCGACGACGTGTTCGCCCAGGCCACGGGCTACCGGCTCGAAGGTGCCGAAGCTGCATCCGGCGGAGGGAACTTCCCGGAGGCCGACCTGCGATGAGTCTCGCGGCGCTCACGTCGGAGCGTCGGACGGCGATCCTGGCTCAGACCTGGGCGATGTCGAAGCGGGCGATCCTCGCCCTCGCCCGCCAACCGGCGACGGTCATCCCGTCGCTCGTGTTCCCGCTGTTCTTCGTCGCCCTCGGCACCGCCGCGTTCGGTCGCGCCGTCGAGCTGCCGGACTTCCCCGAGGTCGACTCGTTCCTCGACTTCGCTCTCGCCGGGGCGATCGTCCAAGGGGTCCTGTTCGGTGCGATCACCAGCGCGACTGCTCTCGCCACCGACATCGAGACCGGCTTCTTCGACCGCCTCCTGGCGTCACCGACCTCGCGGGTGAGCATCCTCGTCAGCCGGCTGGCGGGCGCAATGGCGTACGCCGGGGTGCAGACGCTCGTGTTCGTCGTGGTACTGCTGCCGTTCGGCCTGTCGGTGCGCGCCGGGCCAGTGGGTGTGTTGGTGATGGTCGCCGGTGGGATGTTGACGGCGCTCGCCGTCGGGGGCGTGATGTCGGCGATGGCACTGCGCACCGGATCGTCGGAAGCGGTGCAGGGCTCGTTTCCGCTGCTGTTCATCATGCTGTTCCTGTCGAGCGCGTTCTTCCCTCGCCAGACCATGCACGGCGCATACAAGCGCATCGCCGACGTCAACCCGATCTCGCACCTCGTCGAGGGCGCTCGCGATCTCACGATCGAGGGTCTGTCGTGGTCGGCCGTCGCCCGCACGTTGCTGATCTCGGGTGGCCTGGCCGTCCTCGCCATCGCGGTCGCGCTCCGCAGCCTTCGCAAGCGAATCGCGGCGCGATGAGCACCACCGTCGATCCAGTCCGCACGACATCTCATCCGTACCGGCGGACCGCGACCCTCGCCGCCGCGTTCGGCCTGGCGCTCAGGAGCCTGCGCAACATCCGCCGCCTGCCATCGGCGTTCCTGCCGGCGCTGCTGATGCCGGTGTTCCAGGCGGTCGCCTTCTCCGGCACATACTTCGGGATCACCCAGCTGCCGGGGTTCCCGACGGACCGCTCGATCAACTGGTTCCTCCCATTGGCGACCGTGATGGGGTCGTCGTTCAGCGGTCTGGGGATCGGCTTCGCGACCATCCGCGATCTCGAGGGCGGTTTCTACGACCGGCTGCGCATGTCGCCGGCGCCGCGGCGGTCGCTCGTGCTCGGCCCGCTGATGGCGGCATGGGGCCGGACCCTGATCGTCGTCACCATCGTGTTCGTGGTCGGCACGATCGCCGGCGCCCGGCTCACCGACGGCGCACTGGGGTTGGTCACCCTCTACGTCGCCGGGCTCGGGATGTCGACGATCGGCACCGGTTGGGGTCTCGGTCTCGCATACCGCTTCCGCGACATGCGGGCCGCGGCGATCATGCAGCTGACACTCTTCGTGGGGCTGTTCCTGACGTCGGCCCAGACTCCGCTGCCCGTGATGACCGGCTGGCTGCACGCCGTCGCCCGCGTGAACCCTCTCACCAACATCCTCCGCCTCGCCCGCGTCGGGTTCCTCGGCGACATCAGATGGGCCGACTGCTGGGGAGGCCTCGTCGCGATCGCCGGCCTCGGCGGATTGGCGATGCTCTTCGCCCGCCGCGGCCTCGCCGCGCTCGACGACTGATCGAACTACCGTCGCACACGATGTCAGGCCCGGTGACCCACCTGTTGCTCGACCTCGACGGCACGATCAGCGACTCCGAGCCCGGCATCCTGCGATCGCTGCAGTGGGCGTGCGAGATCGAGGGGTTCCCGATCCCGACCGTGGCAGAGGTCCGCTCGGTCATCGGGCCACCGTTCGAGGTCGGGTTGCCGTCGATCGGGATCCCCGACGATGCCCTGTTTCGCGTCATCAAGACCTACCGCGAGCGGTACGAGACGGTCGGGCTGTTCGAGAACACGGTCTACGACGGGATCGTCGCGATGCTCGACGCGCTCGCCGCGGCCGGGGTGTCGTTGTCGATCGCGACGGCCAAGCCGGAACGGACCGCGGTACGGATCATCGAGCATTTCGGACTCACCGAACGCTTCGAGATCATCGTCGGAGCCACCCTCACGCAGGAGCGCCGCGCCAAGCACCAGGTCATCGCCCGCGCGCTCGAACTGCTCGGCCTCGACGGAGGCGCCAACGCCGTGCCAACGGTCGTCATGGTGGGCGACCGCGACCACGACGTCCTCGGCGCGCTTCACAACGGGCTGGGGTGCGTCGGGGTGACGTGGGGCTACGGCTCCGTCGAAGAGCTCCTCACCGCAGGTGCGTTCGCGCTGGCCGATGAGCCGGCCGATGTTGTAGACCTCGTCCTCGCGCCGTACGGTTCCGACGACCGCCCATGACCCCCGAACCATGACCAGCGAAACACGCGACCTCCTCGATCACGTCGACCAGGCACGAGCAGGATCAACTGCGCCTGGATCGGCCGACCGCTTCATGCGGCGTCTCCTCCGCCTCCCCGTCGACGGGCCGAAGGCGACCGCCGCCGATGCCCGGCGGGCGTTCCAGACGTCGCTGATGGTCGCCACGGTGCGCTGCTTGCTGATGTACATCGTGTTCCCGTTCGTGCTGCCGGCCGTCGGGTTGTCAGCCGGCGTCGGGCCACTCATCGGGCTGCCGATCAGCGCCGCCGCGATCGTGGCGATCGTCATGAGCATCCGGCGGTTCTGGCGCGCCGACCATTCCAAGCGATGGCACTACACGATCCTCGGCACCACCGTGATCGGTTTCCTGGTCGTGCTCGTGGTGCTCGACCTCACCGAACTGCTCACCTGACGCGCCGCTGAACCGGCCCCGTTCGTGCGGGCGCCTCGAATGAGGCATGATGGGTTCTCCGTCTATCTGCTCGACGAACCAGGGGGTCCTAAGGTGGAGATCAGCGTCACTGTCAACGGTGTCAGCCATACCAGCGACGTCGAACCGCGCACGTTGCTGGTGCACTACGTCCGGGAGCACCTCGGGCTCACAGGGACCAACATCGGCTGCGACACCTCGTCGTGCGGCGCCTGCACGCTGCACCTCGACGGCGAAGCCGTGAAGAGCTGCACCGTCCTCGCGGTGCAGGCCGATGGGCACGACATCACCACCATCGAGGGCATGGCGGCGGCCGACGGCACCTTGCACCCGATGCAGCAGGCGTTCATGGAGAACCACGGGCTCCAGTGCGGCTACTGCACTCCTGGCATGGTGATGGCGGCGACGAGCCTGCTGTTGGAGAACCCGAACCCCACCGAGCACGACGTGCGCATCGGTCTCGAAGGCAACCTGTGCCGTTGCACCGGCTATCACAACATCGTGCTGTCGGTGCTCGCCGCGGCAGCCAACTAGCAGACCGACGAACAGAACGGGAGGGGGCTCCGACATGACTGTCACCCAAGAACCGACTCGCGTGATCGGCCAACGGTTGCTGCGACGCGAAGACCCGGCGCTGCTCACCGGAGAGGCCAAGTTCACGAACGATCTGCCAGTGACGGGCGCCCTGCACCTGGCGGTGCTGCGCAGCCCGTACGCCCACGCCCGCATCACGTCGGTCGACGTGTCGGGTGCGCTCGCCGTCCCCGGCGTTCGCGCGGCCTACTCCGGAGCCGACCTGTCCGATCAGTGGGGCGGCCCGATGCCATGCGCATGGCCCGTCACCGACGACATGAAGAACCCGGCGCACTACCCGCTGGCGACGTCGAAGGCCTGCTACGCGGGCGACGGCGTCGCCTGCGTGCTCGCCGACAGCGCGATTGCGGCTCGCGACGCGCTCGAGGCGATCACCGTGCAGTACGAGCCGCTCGAGCCCGTGCTCGACCTCGAGGACGCGCTGTCCGACCGGGTCGTGATCCACGACGACCTCGGCACCAACACGAGCTACACCTGGAACCTCCTCGTCGAGGATCACGACGGTGCCGTCGACGAGGCGTTCGCGGCCGCCGCCCACACGGTCAGCGAGCGCTACATCCAGCAACGCCTGATCCCGATGGCCATGGAGCCACGGGCGGTGCTGGCGATGCCGCAACCGTTCGGCGGCGACATGACGCTGTACTCGACCACCCAGATCCCCCACATCCTGAAGGTGATGGTGGCGTTGACGCTCGGCATCCCCGAGCACCAGATGCGCGTCATCGCCCCGTCCGTCGGCGGCGGCTTCGGATCGAAGCTCAACGTCTACGCCGAGGAGCTGCTGTGCGTGGCGCTCGCCCGCAAGCACGGCGTTCCGGTGCGCTGGAACGAGGACCGCTCCGAGAACGCGATGGCCACCATCCACGGCCGCGGCCAGGTTCAGCGCATCGAGCTGGCGGCTGATGCCGACGGCAAGCTCACCGCGATCCGCGTCCGCCTGATCGGCGACATGGGCGCCTACCTGCAGCTCGTGACGCCCGGCATCCCGTTGCTCGGCGCCTTCCTGTACGCCGGGGTGTACGACCTGCCCAAGGCATACGACTTCTCGTGCACGTCGGTGTTCACGACGATGACGCCCACCGACGCCTACCGCGGCGCCGGACGCCCCGAAGCCACGTTCGCGATCGAGCGGGCGATGGACTCACTGGCGGCGAAGATCGGCGTCGACCCGCTCGAGCTCCGTCGCCGGAACTTCATCGCCGTCGAGAAGTATCCGTACGAGGCGTACAGCGGGCTCGTGTACGACTCCGGCAACCACGACGGCGCGGCGACGAAGGCCGCCGAGATGTTGGGCTACGACGAGCTTCGGGCGCGGCAAGGGACGCAGAACGCCAACGGTTCGAACAAGCGTCTCGGCATTGGCGTGACGTCGTACTTCGAGATGTGCGGGCTGGCGCCGTCACGGGTGTTGGCCTCGCTCAACTACTCGGCCGGCGGCTGGGAGGCCGCAACGGTGCGGGTGCTGCCGACGTCCAAGGTGCAGGTCGTCACCGGCAGCGCGCCGCACGGCCAGGGCCACGAGACGGCGTGGTCGATGATCGTCGCCGACAAGATGGGCATCAGCCCCGACGACGTCGACGTCCTGCACTCCGACACCGCGATCGCCCCACTCGGGCTCGACACCTATGGCTCGCGCTCGCTGCCGGTCGGCGGCGTCGCGATCGCGATGGCGTGCGACAAGGTCATCGACAAGGCCAAGCAGATCGCCGCCCACCAACTCGAGGCGTCGGCCGACGACCTCGAGTACGCGGGTGGCGAGTTCTCCGTCAGGGGCTCACCCGACAAGACGATGCCACTCGCGGCGATCGCCTTCGAGGCGTTCACGGCCCACAACCTGCCCGACGGGTTGGAGCCCAACCTCGAAGCGCAGGTGACCTACGACCCACCGAACTTCTCGTGGCCGTTCGGCACCCACATGTGTGCCGTCGAGGTCGACACCGAGACCGGTCAGGTCGACGTGTTGAAGTACGTCGCCGTCGACGACTGCGGCGTGCAGGTCAACCCGCTGATCGTCGACGGTCAGGTGCACGGCGGGGTCGTCCAGGGCATCGGCCAGGCACTCTTCGAAGAGGCCGTCTACGACACCGACGGCAACCTCAAGACGTCGACGCTCGCCGAGTACCTCGTGCCGGCGGCGAGCGACGTGCCACCCATCGCCACCGGCCACACCGTGACGCCGTCTCCCACCAACCAACTCGGTGTCAAGGGCATCGGCGAGGCCGGCACCATCGGTGCCGCTTCGACGATCATCAACGCCGTCGTCGACGCCTTGTCAGGGCTGGGCGTGCACGACGTGCCGATGCCCGCCAGCCCGCACAACGTCTGGACCGCAATCAACGCCGCTCGTGCCAACGCCAGCGGCAACAACACCATTGCCAACAACAACAACATTGGAGGCTCGCAGTGATCCCCGCCGCATTCGACTACGTCCGTGCCGGATCGGCCGAGGAGGCGATCAGCCTCGTCGGGCAGCACGGCGAGGACGCCAAGTTCCTCGCCGGCGGCCACAGCCTGCTGCCGCTCATGAAGCTGCGCCTCGCCCAACCGAGTGTCCTCATCGACATCGGGCGGGTGAGCGACCTGTCGTACATCCGTGACGCCGGCGATCATGTGGCGATCGGCGCCCTCACGCGCCACATGGACGTCGAGAACTCCGACCTGCTCAAGCAGCACGTGCCGTTGCTGGCCCACGCCACGAGCCACGTCGGCGATCCGCAGGTGCGCCACCGCGGCACGATCGGCGGGTCGATCGCCCACGCCGACCCGGCGTCGGACCTCCCCGCCACGACGCTGGCGCTCGGCGCGACGTACGTGGCGCAGGGGCCGAACGGCACACGCGAGATCGCGGCCGGCGACTTCTACCAGGGCTTCCTCACGTCATCGCTGGCGCCCGACGAGCTGCTCACCGAGATCCGGGTCCCGAAGATGAACGGTGCCGGCTGGAACTTCCAGAAGTTCAACCGGCGCGCCATGGACTGGGCGATCGTCGGCGTCGCGGCCTGGCGCAACAACGGCGATTCCGGCGTCGCGCTGGTGAACATGGCGTCGACCCCGGTGCTCGCGACCAGCGTGTCGTCAGCGCTCGCCAGCGGGGCGTCGATCGCCGAGGCCGCCGAGCAGGCAGCCGCCGACGCCGACCCGCAGGCCGACCTCAACGCCAGCGTCGAGTACCGCGTGCACCTCGCCAAGGTCCTCACGAGGCGCGCCCTCGAAGCCGCCTCGAGCTGACACAGGTCTTGGCTATCTCGTGAAGTTTCGGCGCTCCTACGGCGCCGAAACTTCACGGGATGGTGTGGATGTGCGATGACTGCGGAGCGGTATCTCGACGCGATCGCCGACGCCGACCCCTATCCCTACTGGTACGAGGACGCCGACGAGCCCGACTCGAACCCGACGTTGGTGCGCACGGAGAACTGCGACCTGTGCGTCGTCGGCGGCGGCTACACCGGGCTGTGGACGGCGATCATCGCCAAGGAGCGCGACCCGTCGCTCGACGTCGTGCTGATCGATGCCCACGAGGTCGGGTCGGCGGCGAGCGGTCGCAACGGCGGCTTCATGGAGTCGAGCCTCACGCACGGGGTGGCCAACGGTCTCGACCGCTTCCCGGGTGAGATCGAGCTGCTCGAGCAGCTCGGGCTCGACAACCTCGACGCCATCGAAGCCGCGATCGACCGCTACGCCATCGACTGCGACTACGAGCGCAACGGCGTGATCGATGTCGCGACCAATGCCCACCCGCCGTCGTACCTCACCGAGCTGAGCGACGACTACGAGCAACTGCGCCGGCTCGGCCAGTCGGTCGAGCTGCTCGACGCCGAGCAGGTGCGCGCCCAGGTGAGCTCTCCGACCTACATCGGCGGTCTGTGGCGCAAGGATCGGGCCGCCCTCGTCGACCCGGCACGGCTGGCTTGGGGGTTGA
>DASUEW010000823.1:0-2797 GCA_036274875.1 Ilumatobacteraceae bacterium | reverse complement strand
GCACTTCCTCGAGTGCGTCTGGGAAGCGCTCGAGTCCGCCGGTCACGTGCCCGAGCGGTTCGCCGGGACGATCGGCGTGTTCGCCGGCTGCGGCGCCAACTTGTACATGCTCAACAACCTGCTCACGAACCCGCAACTCGTCGAGCAGGTCGGCTGGTTCCTCCTCCGTCACACCGGCAACGACAAGGACTTCCTGGCCACCACGGCGTCGTACAAGCTCGACCTGCGAGGCCCGTCGGTGAACGTGCAGACGGCGTGCTCGACGTCGCTCGTCGCCGTCCACTTGGCCGTGCAGAGCCTGCTCGGTTTCGAGTGCGACATGGCAGTGGCCGGCGGCGCGACGATCGAGGTGCCCCACGCTCGCGGCTACGAATACCGCGAAGGCGAGATCCTCTCGCCGACCGGGGTGTGCCGGGCGTTCGATGTCGACTCGGCGGGCACCGTGCTCGCCAGTGGAGCGGGTGTCGTCGCCCTGCGCCGCCTCCAAGATGCCGTCGACGGCGGCGACCCGATCCTCGCCGTGATCAAGGGCTCAGCCGTCAACAACGACGGCGCCCGCAAGGTCGGGTATCTCGCCCCGAGCGTCGACGGTCATGCCGACGTGGTCAAAGAGGCCCTCGCCGTCGCGGGCATCGACGCCCGTTCGATCACGCTGCTCGAAGCGCACGGCACCGGCACGGCGGTCGGCGACCCGATCGAGGTCGCGGCGCTCACCGAGGCGTTCAGGACGTCCACCAACGACTCCGGGTTCTGCCGTCTGGTGTCGACGAAGCCGAACATCGGTCACCTCGACACCGCCGCCGGCACCGCCAGCCTGATCAAGGTCGTGCAGGCGTTGCGTCACCGCACGTTGCCACCGATGGCGAACTACCGCGGGCCGAGCCCCCTGCTCGACATCGAGCGCACACCGTTCGTGCTGTCGGGCGAAGCGGCGCCGTGGGAGACCGACGGGCCCCGGCGGGCCGGGATCAGCTCGCTCGGCGTGGGCGGCACCAACGCCCACGTCATCGTCGAAGAAGCGCCGGAGCTGGCGGCCTCTGAGCCGGCCGTGCCCGAGCAGGTGCTCGTGATCTCCGGACGCGACCCGAAGTCGGTCTCCGACGCGTCCGAGCGGCTGGCGGTGCATCTCGAGGCGAACCCCGACACCAACCTCGCCGACGTGGCGGCCACGCTGATCACAGGCCGGCGGGCGATGCGACACCGGCGCATCGTCGTCGCCACCGACGTCGCAGATGCGATCGTTCAGCTGCGCGGCAAGGACCGCGGCCGCACCGCCGTCGAGCAAGCGGCGGACGACGCGCCGCGCGTGGCGTTCATGTTCCCGGGCGGTGGCTCGCAATACGTCGGGATGGCCGCTGGCCTCGACGACCGCTTCGACGTGTTCCACGCCACACTCCGGCACGGCTTCGACATCGTGCGCGACACGATCGGCCTCGACATCGACCGGCTCGTCGCCGTCGATGGCGACGACGCTGCGCTGCGTCATCCCGGGGCGTCGCTGCCGGCGGTGTTCATCACGTCCGTCGCGCTCGCCCGTCAGTGGATGGCATGGGGTGTCGCCCCCGCCGCGTTCGTCGGGCACAGCCTCGGCGAGTACGTCGCGGCCCACCTGGCAGGCGTGCTGTCGTTCGAGGACGCGCTGAGCCTGGTGATCACGCGCAGCCAGCTCATGGAAGGGCTCGGGGAGGACGCCGCCATGTTGGCCGTGCCGTTGCCCGAGGCCGACGTCGTTCCGCTGCTCGGCTCCTCGCTGTCGCTCGCCACCGTCAACACCCGCGACGAGTGCGTCGTCGCCGGACGGACCGCCGACATCGAGGCGCTCAACGCCTCGCTGCCCGAGGACGTGACGGCGACGCTGATCCCGATCGTCGCCGCCGGTCACAGCTCCCTGCTCGATCCGATCCTGCCGGCGTTCCTCGATGCGGTCCGCAAGGTCTCGCTGTCGGCGCCTTCGATGCCGTACGTCTCGAACCTCACCGGCACGTGGATCACCGCCGAACAGGCAACCGACCCGCAGTACTGGGTGGACCATCTCCGTCACACGGTGCGCTTCGCCGACTGCATCGTCACCGTCCTGGCCGACGGACCGATGGTGCTCGCCGAGCTCGGACCCGGGCATGCGTTGTCGTCGTTCGCGCGACGCGCCGACGCCGAGGCGGCGGCGGTGATCCCGGGATTGCGGCATCCCAACCAGGTGGTCGACGACACGGCGTACTCGCTACTGGCGTTCGCACGCCTCTGGGGCGCCGGCGTCGACGTCGACCTCGAACGCTTCGCCGGCACCGGGCGCCGTCGCCTGCGGCTGCCGACCTACCCGTTCCAGCGCGAGCGTTTCTGGATCGAGCCCGGCGCCGGCTACGCCGGCATCTCCCCGACCGCCGCCGCCGTCGCCACCGAACATGGCGGAGTCGCGCCGGCCGCCACCGCCGAACGGCCGCGCCGCATCGACGACCTCGACGACGTGTTCTGGATCCCCTCGTGGCAGCCGAGCGACCCGCCCAGCCCCAACGATCGCCGAGGCGCATGGCTCGTAGTCGGCGACCACGACGACCCACTCGTCGACGGGCTCGTCGACGGGCTCGTGGCGCGCGGTGCTCGCGCCTCGGCCGCACCCGCCGGTGCAGCCCCGAGCTTCGACGACGCGCTCGACGGCATCGTGATCGTCGCTCCGGTCCCGTCGGCCGGCGTCGACCTCGAGCGGTCGATCGAACGATGGCTCGATCACGGAACTGCCGCGGCCCGGGCGCTCGGCGGAGCCGCCGAGCCGGGGCGCCTGGTGTGCGTCTCTCGCAACGCG
>DASUEW010000822.1:0-9270 GCA_036274875.1 Ilumatobacteraceae bacterium | reverse complement strand
GAGATGTCGAACACCTGCGTCCGGGTCTTGTCGCGCGCCAGCGCGGATCGGAACGCGGCGACGACCTTGGCGCGGTTCTCTCGGATCTCCATGTCGATGAAGTCGATCACGATGATGCCGCCGATGTCGCGCAGGCGCAGCTGCTTGGCGATCTCGTCGGCGGCTTCCATGTTGTTGTGGAACACGGTCGCCTCGAGGTTCGACTTACCGACGTTCTTGCCGGTGTTCACGTCGATCACCGTGAGCGCCTCGGTGTGCTCGATGATCAGCGAGCCGCCCGACGGCAACCAGACCTTGCGGTCGAGCGCCCGGTGCACTTGTTCGTGCACATGGAATCGCTCGAACAGCGGCAGACCCTCGGCGTCGGAGTCGTAGTACTCGATGCGGTCGGCCAGCTCCGGGTTGAAGGCGGAAACGTACCCGCGCACCTCCTCGTACAGCCGCCGATCGTCGATCGCGACCCCGCGGTACTCGGCGTTGAACTCCTCACGGATCACACGGACCGCGAGCTCGGGCTCGCGGTACAGGAGTGTCGGGCGTTGCGACTTGGCCGCTTTGGCGGCGATCGCCTCCCACTGGTCGAGCAGGAGCCTCATGTCGGCGCGCAACTCGTCCTCGGTGGCGTGCTCGGCCGCGGTGCGCACGATCAGGCCGTGCTCGGCGGGCTTGACCCGGTCGAGGATGGCGCGGAGCCGTTTGCGCACGTCGTCGGGGAGCCGCTTGGAGATGCCGTACGTCTTCGAGTTCGGGATCAGGACCACGAACCGCCCCGGCAGTGACACCTCCTGCGTCAGGCGCGCGCCCTTGGCGCCGATCGGGTTCTTGGTGACCTGGCAGATGATGAGCTGCCGAGCGCGAAGGATGTCCTCGATGCGCGCGTCGTCGGCCCTCTCCTCGATGTCCTCGGCGTCGTACTGGACGTCGCCCCGGTAGAGCACCGCGTTCTTCGGCGTCGCGATGTCGACGAACGCGGCCTCCATGCCGGGCAGCACGTTCTGGACGCGGCCGACGTACATGTTGCCGTGGATGAGGCTGACGTCGTCTGCGGGCCGGCTCACGTAGTGCTCGATCAGGTTGCGGCCCTCGAGCACGCCGACCTGGGTCATCCCAGGACGAACCTGCACGCACATGAAGAACCGCCCGATCGGCTTGCCGTTGCGCTCCCGGCCCCGGCGGTGTTCGACGAGCTCTTCGTCGAGCTCGAACGTCTCCTGTTTGCCCCGGACGCCTCGCCGCTTCTTCTTCTGCTGCTCCGGTGGCCGGCGTTCGGGCTGGGCGACAACCTCTTTGCCCGGGCGCTTCCGACGTCGCGACGTACTTCGGTTCGACGTGCCAGTGCTCGGCGCAACGCTGCCGGAATCGCCGCGCCCGGGGGCGGGCGGAGCTGGGCGGGTGTCGCCGATCTGAGGCTTGCGGACCAAGGCCTTGTCGGCGGCCTCGACCGACATCGCCCGACCCTCCCGCATCGGCTCTGGCAGCTCGTCGGGTGGCACGCCGGCTGATGTGTCTGCCACCTCGCGCCTGGACACGCCGGCTCCCGACACGGCGACCGCACCGTCGCGTCCGAACACGTCGATGGCATCGTTCGCGTCGTCGTCGCCGTCGCCGTCGCCATCGCCGTCGCCGTCGCCGTCGCCGTCGTCATCGCCGTCGTCGTTGTCGCCGAGTGCACCCGGACCGGTGCCCTTGCGTCGTCGTTGACCGCCGCGCGAACCGCGTCGCCGGCGGCGTTGTGCCTCGCCCCCGTCCGCCGTCAGAGCCGCCGGCGGGCCGTCGTCGTCAACGCCGGCGCGGTCGGCGGTGGAGACCTCGTGGAGCGCGGCGTCCGGCCGCTCCGCGGCCGCGCCACCGGTCTCGATGTTCGTGTCGTCCATGGGTGCATTCCCTTCTCATGCGCCCACCCTGAAGGTGTGCGCCGCCATCGCGGCGGGCAGCGAGAGCACCTCGCGCCGATCGCCGTCGTGGCTGATCCATTGGTTTGTCCGCAGCGCTCGCACGTCGAGGGGGTCGACGTCGGCGAACGCGAGAGACGCCAGCTCGAAGGGGCGCAGCGCCCGTCCGATGGTGGCGAGTTCGGCCACCAGACGATGCCCGGTGACGTCGGGGTGGAGATCGACCACGGCCGGGCGGATGTCGTCGATCCGACGTTGGCCCTTGCGTTCGCGTTCGATCATCAGTCGGTCGGCGTCGAGCAGCCCGGTGGCTGCCTCGATGTCCGCCGGCGCGAGGTGTTCGCTCCAGAGCTCCCACGTACACGACGTGACAACTTCCTGGAGGGAGTCGTCGGCGTCGTGACGGATAGCGACGACCGTCACGTCGATACCGTCGGGGAGCGCGCCGGAGAGCTGGGTACGGAGCTCGTCGACGAATTCAGCACGGAGCTCGTCGGAGAATTCAACACGGTGCAGGTCAAGGTCCGGCGAGGCGCCGTCGCGCAGCTCGACGTCGACGTACTCGGCGATCGACTCGGCACCGGTCGGCAGCGCCAAGCCGAAGCTGATCTTGGGGCGGGGGGTGTACCCGGCGCTGTGCGCGGTCGGCAGGCCCGCTTTGCGCAGCGCCCGCTCCCACAGTCGAGCGCCGTCGCGGTGGCTCACGAAGCGGATCTTGCCGAGCTTGGTGAAACGCATCCGCAGCCTCATGACGCCACACCGGCCATGGGACGCTCAGGCACTGCCCGTTCCGAGCGAGTCGCGAGGATGACCGGCACTTCGCCTCCACGTGACAGGTCCTGGCCGGTGCCCTGGCTGCCACCGGCCGGCGGCACCGTGGACGCCACGACGTGTTCGATGCCGTACCCGGTGCACACCCCACAGTCATAGCAGGGGGTCCACCGGCAGTCCTCGACCCCGCTGCCCGCCAACGCCGCCTGCCAGTCGTGCCACAAGAAGTCGGTGTGCAGCCCCGCCGTCAAGTGCTGCCACGGAAGCACCTCGTCGGCGGTCCGGTGGCGGTGGACGTACGAGTCGAGCGACAGCCCTTCGGCTGCCATCGCTTCCGTCCACCGGTCGAGGTCGAAGCGCTCTCCCCACTCCTGGAACGTGCCACCCGCACGCCAGACGCGCTCGATCACGCGCCCGATGCGCCGGTCGCCGCGGCTGGCGATGCCCTCCGCGACCGTGGCTCGCGGGTCGTGCCACTTGAGCGAGACGCCCGGCGTCTTGTGCAGCGCGGTGCGCACCAGGTTGATCTTGCGTCGCAACTCATCCTCGGTGTTCTGCCCGAACCATTGAAACGGCGTGTGCGGTTTGGGCACGAAGCCACCGAGGCTCACGGTGACCGACGCCCGATGGGTGTGCCGGCGGCCGATCGCGGCGCAGTTCTTCGCCAGTTCGGCGATGCCGAGCGTGTCGTCGTCGGTCTCGGTCGGAAGGCCGGTGAGGAAGTACAGCTTGATCCGGGTCCAGCCCTGGGAGAAGGCGGACTCGGCGGCGCCGTAGAGGTCCTCTTCGGTGATCAGCTTGTTGATCACCTGCCGCAGCCGCCACGAGCCGGCCTCGGGTGCGAACGTCAACCCGCTGCGCCGGCCACTGTTGACCTCTCCGGCCAAACCCACCGTGAACGCATCGACACGGAGGGATGGGAGGTTAATCGTGGTCGCGCCGCACGAACCCGGGAGCTCGGCGGCGTCGCTCAGCACTCCCGTGACGACCGGCTCGATGTCGGAGAAGTCGGCGGTCGACAGCGATGTGAGGCTGACCTCGTCGTAGCCGGTGCGACGCAGCCCCTCGCGGATCATCGTTCGGACCTGCTCGGCCGGGCGTTCTCGCACGGGTCGGGTGATCATGCCCGCCTGGCAGAAGCGGCATCCGCGAGTGCAGCCCCGGAAGACCTCGACGTTCAGCCGGTCGTGCACGACCTCGGTGAGCGGGACGAGAGCACGCTTCGGATACGGCCAGTCGGCCAGATCGGCAACGGTGCGCTTGTCGACGGTTGCCGGCACGTCGGCGTGACGGGGTTGCACCGAAACGAGACGGGTGCCGTCGTACTCGACGGCGTACATCGACGGCACGTACACGCCGGGAACGTGGGAGAGCCGGCGGAGCAACTGCTGGCGGGCGGTCCGGCCACTGGCCTTCCAGTCGCGCACGACGTCGGTGATCTCGCCGACGACCTCTTCGCCCTCGCCGAGCACGGCCACGTCGACGAAGTCGGCGAGCGGCTCGGGGTTGAACGCGCAGTGGCCGCCGATCACGACCAGGGGGTCGCTCGGGCGACGGTCGACCGACCGCACCGGGACGCCAGCCAGGTCGAGCATGTTCAGCACATTGGTGTAGACGAGCTCGGCCGAGACGTTGAACGCGAACACGTCGAACTCACCCGCGGCACGGTGGGTGTCGACCGAGAACAGGGGAACGCCCCGATCTCGCAGCAGCGCGTCGAGGTCGTGCCAGGGCGCGTACGTACGTTCGGCGACAGCGTCGTCGCGTTCGTTGAGGATCTCGTACAGGATCTGCAACCCCTGGTTGGGCAACCCGATCTCGTAGGTGTCGGGGTAGGCGAGCAGCCAGGCCACCCGGTGTTCGTCGTGTCGGGGGGTTGCCGCACCGTCTTCGCACCCGATGTACCGAGCAGGCTTTTGCACCCGTGCCAGGAGCGGTTCGAGCCGCGCCCAGAGTGAAGACATGTCGCGGCCAGTGTACTGCCGCGGCGCGGTCGCAGCCATGAATCCGCTAGCGCATCCGGCGCATGTGAACGCTCTGGACGACCCCGAACAGCGCGAAGTACGTGATCAGGCTCGATCCGCCGTAGGAGACGAACGGCATCGGCAACCCGGTGACCGGCATGATACCCAGCGTCATCCCGACGTTCTGGAACAGCTGCCAGAGCATCATCGTGAACACGCCGGCACAGAGGTACGTGCCGAGCAGGTCGCGCGACAGCGAGGCGATCCGCCAGATCCGGGCGAGCGCGATCACGAACAGGAACAGGAGGACGGAGCAACCGACGAGGCCGAACTGCTCGCCGACCGCGGCGAACGGGAAGTCGGCCCACATGACGGGGATGTCGCGGCCGTTGGTGAGCGGCCCTTCGAGCCACCCCTTGCCCCACAGCCCGCCCGTGCCGACGGCGCGGACGGCGTTGCGCACCTGGTAGACGGAATCCTGGAGCTGCGGGTCGGTGGTCGACGGGTCGACGAACACGCGCAGGCGTTCGATCTGGTACTGGTTGACGAGTCGGCTGACGAACGCCGACGCGACCGTCGACAACGAGAGCAGGCTGATCAAGGCGATGTACTTCGGTTTGGCCCCAGCGACGAGCAGCACGCCCATCGCGATCGAGATCAGAACCGATGCCGACCCGAGATCGGGCTGGAGGATGACCAGCACCGCGGGCGCGCCGACGAGCAGCAACCCGCCGAGGAACCGGGGATAGCTCACCTCGTCGCTGCGCTCGTCGGCGAGATACGCGGCGAGGACGAGCAGGGTCGTGAACTTCGCCATCTCGGCGGGTTGGAAGTTGAACGGCCCCAGATCGAACGAGATGCGGTCGCGCCCGTTGACCTGGCCGACGATGAACAGCAGCGACAGGATCACGAGCGTCAGCCCGTAGAAGAACGTCGCCCGCTCCTTCAGCCACTCGTAGTCGACCGACATCACGGCGAACATCACGACCGCGGCGATGATCCCGAACACGACCTGGCGAGTGACGAACGCGTACGGATCCTCGACGATGCGAGTACGGGACGCCGAGAACACGACGAAGCAA
The DNA here is from genome assembly GCA_036274875.1 of Ilumatobacteraceae bacterium. GTDB lineage: Bacteria > Actinomycetota > Acidimicrobiia > Acidimicrobiales > Ilumatobacteraceae > JALOLG01. Next base: position 3,561 of record DASUEW010000822.1, on the reverse strand, counting down.
CCGATCACGGCCAGCGCCGCCTGGGTGAGCAGGAGCACCCAATCGATGTTGCGGCTCGGGTCGCCGGGACTCGAACGGACATTCCCCAGCCCGCTGTCGGGCCGACGTTGGAGGAACGTCACACCCACGCGGGTGATCCAGCTCTCGTTCGACGGATCATTCGTTCGTGCCGATCCCACCACCGCGGGCGCTGTAGCACCCCGTGTCGGCGAGCTCCATCGACGGCGCCGCGCGCCTGCTGTTGAGGTCGAGCGGATCCGACTGCTCAACGGGCTCCATCGGCGTGATGCCGGACAAAGCGAGGAACATGCACTTGACGACGGGTGCCGCGGCCTGCGATCCGTAGCCCGACTTCTCGAGGTAGGCGGTCACGACGTACGGGTCGGACTCTTCGACGCTGAACCCGGTGAACACCGACGAGTCGTTCCACGGGAAGTTCCCGGCGCCCTGGGCGGTGCCCGTCTTGCCGGCGATCTGGATCGCCTCGTCGGGGTAGTCGTAGAAGAGGTTCTCACCGGTCGTGTGGTGGTAGAAGTCCGACTCGACGCCCGCACCAGGCGTGACGACTCGACGCAGCCCATCGACGATCGGCAGGCGCACCTCGCCGGGCATCTCGATCTGGCGGATCAGCTCCGCACCGTCGAACGACTCGTGGGCCGTGCCGCGGGTCAGATCTACCTCGCCCGGTTCACCGTCCGGCACCCCTGGGTTCCAGATCGCCTGCACGATCTGGGGCTTGAACACGAAGCCCTGATTGGCGATCGTCGCGTAGCCGAGGGCCAGCTGCAGCGGGGTCGCCGACAGCAGGCCCTGCCCGATCGCCAGCTGGACGTTGTCGCCGGCGAAGTAGCCGCGGCCCTCGTCCTCGCTGATGATGCCGAGCTCGGCGTACCGTCGCTTGAGCTCCTTGTCGGGCACCGTTCCGTCGAACTCGAAGGGCAGATCGATCCCCGTGTCGGCGCCGAACCCGAACAGTTCGACCTCCTCCTGCAGCACCGGCGCGCCGCCGTTGTTGACCATGATGTCCTCGCCGATGCGGTAGAAGAACGAATCGCTCGACACGGCCAGCGCGTCGGTGACGTTCACGTCTCCGTACCTGCACGGCCGCCCGGTTCCCTTGCAGACGGCGTTCTTGTAGACGCACCGCACCAGCCCGGCGTCGCAGCGTCCCTGGTCGACACTGTGCATGCGGTATTCGCCGACGTCCCTGAACAGCTCGCCCGACGTGATCAGCCCCGTGTGGAGCGCGGCGTAGGCGGTGAATGGCTTGAACGTCGAACCCATGTTGTAGCGACCCTGGATCGCGCGGTTCACGAGGATCGACAGATCGGGATCCTCGGTGTCGGGGAAGATCTGCTTGAACTTGTCGCTCGACAGTCCGGCCTCGAACCAGCGGTTGTCGAACGTCGGGTAGCTCGCCAGTGCCTTCACCTGTCCGGTGGCGTAGTCCATCACGACGACCGACCCCGCCGGCGCCTTGTACGGAACTCTGTCGGGCAGCCTCGGCTCCATCTTCTCGCGGTCGCCGTTCGGCTTGAGCACCTCGGGGTTCGGCGCCTGATCCTCGATCGGCAAGCTGCGTCGCACCTCGAGTGTGGTCTCGAGCGCCTGTTCGGCGTACTGCTGCACCTCGAGGTCGATCGTCAACTGCACGTCGAAGCCGTCGATCGCCGGCACCTCCTCGATCAGACGCACCGGTCGCTCGGCGGCGTCGACCTCGTACACGCGCCTGCCCCACTCTCCGTGCAGTATCGACTCCATGCTCAGCTCGACACCGAACTGTCCGACCCGCTCGCTCAGCACATAGTCGTCGGCGAGGTACTCGTCCTTCTGCTCCTTGGTGATCGCGCCCATGTAGCCGACCACGTGGGCGGCGTGCGGCGCGTACGGGTAGACGCGTGCCCACTCCTTGAGCACCGAGACACCCGGGAAGTCCTCGACCCGCTCGAGCAGCGCCAGCGCGACCTCCTCGCTCACATCGCGCGCGACGGGCATCGGCAGGAACGGGCTGTCGATCTTGGCGTCGTAACGGGCCTGCATCTCCTCGATCGGCACGCCGACCCAGCCCGAAAGACGACGGAAGATCTCTTCCCGATCGGCCTTCTTGCGGAGCAGTTGCCAGTCGACGCCGACGGTCAGGATCCGCTTGTTGCCGGCGAGGATGCGGCCCTGAGCGTCGAAGATCCGCCCGCGCTCGGGGAGCAACGGAACGACACGTCGCTTGGCGGCCGTGGTGCGTTCCTGCAGCTCGCCGGCGCGGACGGTCTGCAGGAACCACAACCTGACACCGATCAGGCTGAAGAGGATCACGCCCACGAGGGCCAGGACGCCGAGCCGGGCGGCGCGCTTGTCAACAGCCATGACTCAAGTCTGGCAAGCCGGCGACGCCGGGAGCGCGCGCGCCGTGCTCGATGTGCTCGCTCATTCCGGGGGCGCCTTCCACTCCGTCGTGCCCAGGCGTAGGCACCAGCGGCTGACGGGTACGAGGAGCGGGCTGGCGACCGCCGCCGCGAACGCGACGAGCGGCACGATGATGTAGAGGCGATCGCTGTACACGTTGGCGTCGCCGATGAAGCTCCGCACGACCGGGACCCCGAGCTCGCCGACGGCGGACCCGACGGCGACGAAGATCGCCGCCAGCCACCATTGCCGCTCGATGTTGATGAGCGCCACGTAGCCGGCGACATACCCGGCGAGCCCCATCGTGATCGAGGACGCGCCGAGTGGACCGCCCGTACCGAGGTCGAACATCAGCCCGAGGATGAATCCGGCCGACGCCCCTCGCTCTGACCCTCCCGCCGCGCCGGCGGCGGCCGCGAAGGCGAGCATCACCTGCAGGGCGACACCCGCCGGGCGCATGTCGGCGAAGATCGTGTTCTGCAGCGCGAGCAGCATCATCCCGACGGCGGTGATCCGGGTGATCGAGCTGCGCAAGAGGGCAAGGATCATTCGCCGCGCTCCGCGAGGGGCTTGTAGAGAACGACCCGGACGAACTGGAGACGATCGAGCTGGGCCAGCAACTCGATCTCGAGCTCGACGCCGCCTGTGCTCGATCCGGGGATCTCGTTGACGACGACACCGACCGGGATGTCGGGCGGGGCCAGGCTCGATCGGCCGCCAGTGGTGTAGACCGCGTCACCGGGTTCGATCTCGCCGAAGAACGCGCTCTCGTCGATGAATTCGACTCGCGGCAAGCGATCCGGGCCGCGGCCACGCAGACCACCTGTGTCGCGCCGTGGCGGGACGAGCGTCGTCGACGTGGTCGACGTGCCGGACGCCACACCGTCGTCGTCGCTCGTCGGTGGCCCTGACGTGTCCGGATCGGTCGAGTCGGTCGCCTCGTTCGTCGCCGTCTCGTCGTCGGGCACGGTCGTCGACGTCGTCGACGTCGTGCTCGTCGTCGACGTCGTGGTCGTCACGTCGTCGATCGGGATCCCGCTCGGCACGGTTTCGGCCACCGTGGTGGACGGTGCGGGATTCTCCGCCGAGAGCACCTTCACCTGTACCGCGAACCGCGGATCGGTCACGAGCATCACCAGGCTGGTCGTCGGGAACACACGG